>DASZYU010000070.1:0-36707 GCA_035545215.1 Puia sp. | reverse complement strand
CCCGCCCCGGCCGCCGGATTGAACTCCGCCGTGACGCGCGGGTTGCGCAGATCGAAATCGAGCAGAACCACCTTTTTTCCCGCCGAAGCCAGCGAGTAGGCGAGGTTCGCGCTGACAAAACTCTTTCCCTCCCCGGAGATGCTGGAGGTCACCAGCAACTTGCGGTTCGTATTTCTTTTCCCATGCAATCCCAGCGCCGTGCGCAATTGGCGGAATTGTTCGGTAAGGACCACAGGCCGAGCCTGTTTGGGGATCAATATGGAAGACGACCGCCTGTTGGCCGCAATCTCAGCAATGATGGGCACGCCCGAATAAGTTTCAATCTCCCGGCGGAAGAGGATCTTCGAATTGACGAATTCCCTGACATAGACAATCGTGCATCCGACGACGAGGGCGGCGAGGAGCGCGATACCCAATATGACCGTCTTTTTCGGCGAAATGGGGTCAAGCGACGATTCGGCCTTGTCGATCGTCCTGCTGTCGGATATGGTCGATGCGAGCGACAGCGAAGCTTCCTCGCGCTTTTGAAGCAGGAACGAATAGACGTTGTTGAGGATGGACTCCTGGCGGCTGCTTTCCAAAAGCGCCCTTTCTTTCTCGGGCAACCCCGCCAGACGGCTGGAATACTTGTCGTTCGTGCTCTGGAGATTGGCCAGGCCCGCCTGCAGGCTCAACTTGCGGATCCGGATATTCTCCAGGATGGTCGGCTTAATCTTCTGGATCTCGTTCGCCAGCGAAAGCATTGTCGGATTGTTCTCGCCGACGGTCTTGCGCATTTTGTCGTAATTCGACCTGGCGTCGTACAGCTTCTGCAGCAGGGTGTTCAACCCTTCGTCTTCGATACCGAGTGTAGAAGGCACGATGCCGGTGTTCTCGTTGTCCGAACGGACATACTTTTCTACCTCGTCCAGGACGGCCAGTTGCATCGAGATATCGGACGCCTTCTGGTCGTTGCTGCTCACGCTTTGCAGATAGGCGCTGCCCTGCTGGCTGAGATCGGCCCCGCCGTTGCGGGTCTTATACTGCTGCAATTTGTTCTCCGCCGAATCCAGTTCCCGCCTGACGTGCAACAGGCGGTTCTCGACGAACGAAAGCGTATTGATCGCCAGCTGGTTCTTATCGTAAATGGAGGCATGGTCATAGACCGTGATCAGTTCGTTCAGGATGTCTTCGGCCCGGCGCGGGTCTTCGTCCCCGAAGGTGAGCGTGACGACGGACGATAACTTGTTCGTCGAAGCGACATTCAGCTTGCCGAGAAGGTTGCTGGTGACGAGTTTGGGGTTGAGGACCATGAAATACATCGGCCGTTTGTCCGTGTCGGCCAACCGCGGATTGCGGCTGAACCGGAGCAGCAGCGAAGTCCCGGGGTAGGCTGCCCACCGGCCGAGCGGGAAGGAACCGGCGGCAGTGACGACGGCGCTATTGGCGGAGTCGTAACGGAAGGGCGTCTTTCCCAAAAAGACCTTGCTATGGTCCTTGTACAGGCTGTCGAAACCCATCGCCTCGACCAGGACGGGCGAAGAGCTGTACGCCAAATGCGGCTTGACCCGTCCTTCCGCCCATACCGGCGCATACAGATCGAGATTGCGGACGACCTGGCGCATCAGCGTCTGTGACTGGAGCACTTCAATTTCATCTTCGACGATCTTTTTGGTCGAAAAGATATTCAGCGAAGCCAGCGTCTGCGCGTCGCCGGAACCCTTGTTGGCATCCTTGATCAGCAGATCGGCCCTGGCCTCGTAAGTAGGCGTGGCCCACCTCAGGTACAGGTAGGCGCCTGCCACGGCGAAGATCACGAGCAGGGCGAACAGCGGCCAGTAGGGCAAAAAACGGAACCTGACAAAGCTGATCAGGTTGTTGTCCTTTTGTTCGCGGATCGTTTTATTCGATTTAATCATGACCGGTCATTTAATATTGGTAACTGCGATGATCCCGAAGGAAAGCGCCGCAAGGATGACGGATACCCACATGGCCGTGTTGCTGCCGCTGCGGACCTTTGCCTTATTGGGTTCTACGTATACCACATCGTTCGTCTGCAGGTAGTAATAGGGTGAGGTGAACAGTTCGGAGGAATTGAGATTTATCCGTTTGATGACCTTCCGGCCGGATTCTTCGCGGATGATCATCACGTTGTCGCGCCTGGCATTGATGGTCAGATCGCCGGCGAGGCCCAGCGCCTCGAGCAGCGAGATCTTTTCGCTCGGCACGGGGATCACCGAGGGATGGCCGACCTCGCCCAGGACAGTCACCTTGAAATTCAGCATGCGCACGCTCACGATGGGGTCCACGAGCAGTTTGCGGTCGCTGAGCATCCGCGTGAGGGTATCGGTCAGCTGTGTCTTGGTAAGACCGGCCGCATGGATCTGGCCGAGGATCGGGAAGGTGATATTCCCTTCCGAACTGACCAGGTAGCCCGCGGTCTCGTTCCGGCTGCCCGATAGGGTGGTTGCGCTGACGTCTTCCTTGTTGGCGACGTTAAAAGCCGAAGAAGCATCCTGGTTCAGACTGCTGACCTGGATGCTGAGAATATCGTTGCTCTGGATAATGGTCTCGGGAAAAGCGCTGGCAGCGCGTATGGTGCCATCTCGCTGGTCTCTGAAGTAAATGGCCTTCTTGGTATTGACGCAAGAGGAGAACCCCCAGCAAAGACTACTAAACACTATCAATTTTCGTGGCCAATGGCCAATGCAAATTGCCATACATTAACAGGATGAATTGACGAATCGACAGGGTAGGCTTCGGCTGCTTTAGTAGGATGGGAAATCGCGTCAGCGGAAAATCGTATGGCATTCAATATTGGAAACGCAGTACGGTCGTTCAAAGGATCAGGTACCTCAGTCCGAATAGTATGCCAAGATGTTGAAATGGGGAAAAAGTTCACTTCGAAAGGCCCATCCGGCAAGGACCGGTCAATAAAATATGGCCGGACGGTAAATATTTTCCCATTTACCCGGTGATACGCCTGGTTGGGGAATTTTTTGGACAGGACCGCGATTCCCTGCTATTGGATGATGTGCAGGTTGTTGTTTGTGATGAGCAGCCTGTGCAGGTTCTGCGTCCGCTCAACGCGGATCGATCGCGCGTTGTTTGGAAGATCGGGAAGGTTGGTGAAGATGTCATTGTTGGTCATCCGGATGTCGGTGACCGGGTTCCCGTTGCCCTGGATCAGGATGCCCGCCGTCACGTCGTAAGTGGTCGGATCCGTGGCCGCATGCAACTGGTTGCCCGTGATCACATAGGAATGCAGGTGGGTGTTCGGGTATTCGATGCCGCGGATAATGATGCCGTAGGTGTAATTGACCAGCGTATTGTTGGTGATGACGGCATTGCTGATGTCGCACCGGATCCCGTAATTCGCACGGTGAGGCGAGCCGTCCGTGTTCGTGCAACCCTGCGGGAGCGAGCAATCCAGGTAGTTGTTGGAGATCAGTGTCGTGCTCGTATCGGCCGGATTGGTGGCGCGCGGTTGAAGATTGTAATGTTCTTCGGCGAAATGGCGCGTGGTATTGTTCGTTATGGTGATGCCGTAGGCGGTCCCGAAAACGAAACCGTCCATCGGTCGGTGGGTCACCAGTGCGCTCAGCGGTCCGGTCCCGCTGTAACCATCCGCCGTATTGTTGGTGATCGTGACATTGTTGCAAAGCCCGTTCTGATTATCGTAACACCAGAGGAAGACAGCCGGGTCGGTGTCGTCCTTGGCGTTGTCGTGCCCCTGCGGCGACCCGAAATAATTGGTCGTGATCATCCAGTTATTGATGCCTTGCCCCCCGAGGGCCGTGCTGAAACCGTTGAAATAACAACCGCTGACCGTAAGATTGGTGATGTACTGATTGGACTTGCCCATGAAGAACAGCCCCCTTGTCTGGGCCGTGATCATCCCGTGCGTGTTCTGGAAAGAGAGATCTTTCACAGTCAGGTTTGAACAGGGGCCGAAGGCCAGGACAAACAACATTACCGATCCCTGGTTGAGACTGGTCGTGATCACGCTGTTGCTTCCGTCGCCGTAAATGGTGAGACCCTGGGTGCCGTCCGCATGGAAATTCAGCAAATTGCCGTCGCTGCCGAGCGTATTGCACAGGTAGGTACCCGAAGGGAAATAGACACTCGCCTGCTGGTCGTGTGCCGCCTGCAACGCCTGATTGATCGCCTGCGTGTCGTCGGTCACGCCGTCGCCCTTTGCACCGAAATCATGTACGTTCAGGCTGGGCGGGGCCGAAAACAAAAAGGTCCGGATCAATAACAAGAAGAATAGTCCCATAGGAGATATTGTCGCCTGATTACCATAAATATGATGCCAAAATGCCATCCTTACCCTCTTTGAGTTATTTTTGGTCCCAGGTCACAAAATGATGATAAAACTTTATGTACAAACCACTTCTGCTCTGTCTTTTGCTTTCCTGTCTGTCTGCCCGCTCGCAAACGCCGGCCGGCGACGACCCCCTGGATTATGTCAGTCCGATCATCGGCACCCAGCGGATGGGACACACCTATCCCGGCGCCACTTTTCCCTTCGGAATGGTCCAGCTGAGCCCCGATACGGATACCATCCCCTATGAACAGAACGGGAGGTATAATCCCGATGTATACAAATACTGCGCGGGGTACCAGTACGACGACAAGACGATCGTGGGTTTCAGCCACACCCATTTCAGCGGTACAGGACATTCCGACCTCGGCGATTTCCTGGTCATGCCTACCATCGGTGAGCTCAGGATGAACCCCGGTGTCGCCAGCCAGCCGCGGAGCGGATTCCGGTCGGCTTTCAGCCACACTACCGAGACGGCCCAGGCCGATTATTATTCGGTCAGGCTGGATGACTATAATATCAGGGCCGAGCTGACGGCAACGACGCGGGTCGGCTTCCACCAGTATACCTTTCCTGCCAGCGACCAGGCGCACATCATCCTGGACTGCATCAGCGGCATCTATAACTATGAAGAGAAAAATGTCTGGACCTATATCCGGGTAGTCGATGACACGCTCATCATGGGCTATCGCCAGACGAGCGGTTGGGCCAGGACCAGAACGGTCTATTTTGCGATGACCTTCTCCCGCCCCTTCGACAGTTACGGCAGCCGCAAATACGACAAGCGTCAGGTCTACCGCGGCTTTTGGGGCCATTTCGACCAGCGTCATGACTTTCCCGATCTGGCCGGTCGCCAATTGAGGCTCCATTTCGATTTCAAAACAACAGAAGGGGAGAAGATCAAACTGAAATTCGCCTTATCTCCCGTAAGCATGGAGGGAGCGCTCTCGAATCTGCGCGCAGAAGCGCCCGGCTGGGATTTCGAAGCGGTCCGCCGACAGGGTCAGCAGGCCTGGGAAAAAGAATTGAGCAAAGTGTCTATCGAGGCGTCGACGGCCGACAAAGAAAATTTCTATACGTCGTTGTATCATGCCTACATCAATCCGACCGTATACATGGACGTGGACGGCTCCTACCGGGGCCTCGACCAGCAAAACCATGTTGCGGATAGCTTCGTCAATTACACGACCTTCTCGTTGTGGGACACGCACAGGGCGCTGCATCCCTTGTTCAGCATCCTTCAGCCCCGGCGTAATTTCGATATGATCCGCAGCATGCTGGCTCACTACGACCAGAGCGTCGAACACATGCTGCCTGTCTGGTCCAACTCGGCCAATGAGAACTGGTGCATGTCGGGATATCATGCCGTGTCGGTCATCGCCGACGCCATCGTCAAAGGCAACACGCCTTTCGATCCGAACCGCGCGCTGGATGCCTGTATCGCAACGTCCAACCGTCGCAGCTTTGAAGGCATCGGAGTCTATATCGACCGCGGATACATTCCTTCAGAAGAAGACGGCACATCGGTCTCCACGACGCTGGAGTATGCTTATGACGATTGGTGCATCGCTCAGGCGGCCAGACGGCTGGGCCGGATGGATATCTACAACACCTATAGCAAACGCGCCGGGAGCTACAGGAATGTTTTCGATCCTTCCATCGGCTATATGCGCCCGCGACTCAGAGACGGCAGTTTCAGACCCGCCTTCGACGTGCTGAGCACCGACGGGCAGGGTTTCATAGAAGGCAACTCCTGGAACTACACCTTTTATGTCCCGCAGGATCCCGCGGCCCTCATCGCGCTGCTCGGAGGCAACCGCCGGTTCGTACAGCGGCTTGACTCGCTGTTCACCATGCAGCTGCCTGACAAATTCTTCGCCGAAACCGAAGATATCACGAGGGACGGCATCATCGGCGGGTATGTCCACGGTAACGAGCCGTCGCATCATGTTGCCTATCTCTACAACTGGACGAACCAGCCGTGGAAAACCCAGGAAAGGGTGCGCATGATCCTGAAAAAGCAATACGGACCGACGCCCGACGGCCTGGGTGGGAATGACGACTGCGGCCAGATGAGCGCCTGGTATATTTTTACGTCGCTGGGGTTCTATCCCGTCGCACCCGGCTCCGACCGCTATTCTCTCGGCAGCCCGGCGGTAAGTTCGGCGGTCCTGCACCTGGAAAATGGCAGGACTTTTTCGATCGAGACGGTCGATCAAGGAGATAAAAATGTGTATGTCAATAAGATAATCCTGAACGGGCAACCGCTGGGCCGATTGTACATCACCCACCAGGAGATCATGGATGGCGGCAAACTGGTGTTTTATATGAGCGCTAAACATCGCTAGACAGACTGGTACAGGCCATTTTTATGTCCTATGGCGCTTGCAGATATCGATATTTTTTTATATATTGTATAAGGTATCGATCTTCTTTACTTTATAAATTCCGTCATATGAAAAGGACTACCCATCATGTGCATTTCGGCGAAGCGGCTACCACTATTGGTTTAGCCATCGTCTTCCTTGGTCTGGTGATGTTCCTCTCTTACGTATTCATCAACGCCAACTCCTAGACTTCCGGATCGGTAAAAAAATCAAGGCCGGCAGCAATTCCTTGCGAGCCGGCCTTTTCATTGCCTGGCGGGTGGAGCAGCGCGGCCGTTCCGGCGTTCAGGGATGTACAGAATACATGCTGTTGAATTTTCCATTGGTGATAACGAGGCTGTCCAGGAAATTCAGCTGGTTGTACACGGTGGCGCTGAACGTACCCGTAAAAATGTCCTTTACGGTGTCGGCGGCCGAGAGCGTCAGCAGGACCCGCCCGCTGTTGGAGAACGCATCGTATTCTTTTCCCCCGGTGAAAAAGCTGAGACTCGTTTCGGTGGAGTCGGAGGAAAAGGTGTGACCGACCGCAGGCAGATAAGGGAACTCGAGAATGAGCTTGGTCGAATCGTTTCCCTTCACGGCAATCCCGAAAACGCCCATCAGATGCAGGCTCTGAGAATAGATGCCGTCGACCTGGACCGCGTTGAACGCGGCGCCGCCGACCGTAGCCGACATGCTGCCAAGCGATGACGGCGTCGTGACCGTTTTGCTGCTGCAACCTGCCAGCAGGAATACAACGAGCGCGTTTGCATACAACCGGCGGATCAGCCCTTGCCTGGTTTTCATGTGGTAAATTTTAGATGAAGGAACGGGTTTTTCTTTAAGGATAGACCGTATATGCGCTATTGAATTTTCCGTTGACCACCTCGCTATCCTTCAAATTATACGGATTGTAAAGGATACCGGAGAAAGCGCCCGCGAAGGTGTGCTTGACCGTATCAGCGGCGGACAGCGAGACGAGTATGCGGCCGTTATGCACAAAGGCGGTGAAAATCTCCCTGCCCGAGAAGTAGCTGACACTGGTCTTCGTGGTGTCCGAGGAGAAAGGGTGGCTGCGTCTGGGAATATAAGGGAACTCGAGCAGGAGCTTCGTCGAGTCCTTCCCCGTCATCCCTGTGCCGATTACGCCCATGAGACCCAGGGTTCGCGAGTAGATGCCGTCGACCTGCGTGGCGGTGAAGATATGGCTGCCGACCTGGGCAGACATGCTGTTGACGAAAGGAGTGGGGGGCGTTGTCCTGGTGCAGCCGGCCATAAGCAGCAGCAAAAGGATGCCGGGGCCGCAAAGACCCGGCATCTTCAGGTAATTAATTTTCATGTGGGGAATTTTTGGACAACTATGCAAAAGGCTTACCATGCCGCCGGTGCGGGTGACGCATGCCGCCGGTGCGGTTGACGCATGCCGCAGGTGCGCGTGACGCATGCCGCCGGTGCGGGTGAAGCCGGCGATTTTGACGTAACTTGCGGACCATAACAAGAGTCGATGCTAGCGATCGGAAACATTCATCTCCGTGATATGCCCCTGCTGCTGGCGCCTATGGAAGACGTCAGCGATCCTCCATTCAGGGCGGTCTGCCGCGCCGCGGGAGCCGACCTCACCTATACCGAATTCATATCCAGCGAAAGCCTGATCAGGGGCGCGATCGGCAGCCGCCGCAAGCTGGATATTTTCGAAGCCGAACGACCCGTCGGCATCCAGCTCTACGGTGGCGACGAAGAAAGCCTTTCGCTGGCAGCCGCCATCGTCGAAGCCACCGAACCCGATCTGCTGGACATCAACTTCGGATGCCCGGTGAAAGGTATCGTTGGCCGCGGCGCCGGCGCCGCCGTTCTGCGCGAGCCGGACCGGATGGTCCGGCTCGCGCGCGCCTGTGTCAGGGCGACATCACTGCCGGTAACCGTCAAGACGAGACTGGGCTGGGATGACCAGTCGCTGAACATTGTCGAAGTGGCCGAACGTCTCCAGGATGCCGGGGTCCGGGCGCTGACCATCCATGGACGTACGCGATGCCAGCTGTATAAGGGAACGGCCGACTGGACACTCATCGGGGCGGTCAGGAACAACCCCCGGATGCACATTCCCATTTTCGGAAACGGCGACATCGACAGCGCGCAAAAGGCTGCGGAGTATGTCAACCGGTACGGCGTCGACGGTATCATGATCGGAAGAGCGGCCATCGGCTATCCCTGGATCTTCCGCGAGATCCGGCATTACCTGCAAACCGGAAGGCCGCATGCAGCGCCTACGGTAGCGGAACGGTTGACCGTTTGCCGCCGGCACCTGGCCGGCGCGCTCGCCTGGAACGGACCCAAACAGGGTCTGCTCGAGATGCGCGGCCGTTATGCCCGTTACCTGCAGGGACTTCCGGATATCGCCCGTTACGTTCAACGGATCGTCCGGCTGCCGGAGCCGGAAGCTGTCGAAGGCGTCTTGCAGGAGATAGCCTCGGCTTACGACGGGTATACCACCGAGGCGCAACCGATTACGCTGGTAAACTATCACCGCCATTGTGCGTTGTAAGACGGATTACACCTACCTTTAGCTGCAAAACGGTCCTTCACGTGTATAAACCATCTTTCCTTTTGCCGGCGCTGTTACTCGGCGCGGCGGTAGTAACGGCGCAATCCCGCACTGCCACGGTCTATACGACCGCCGAGAATACCGATCTCCGGTTGTCCGCCGATGGCGTACTGCATTTTTCCCCCGCCCGGCAACCGTTGGAAACGGAGCCTTTCATTTTCGTGGACCCTTCCTCCGCTTTCCAGACGATCGTTGGCATCGGCGGCGCGCTGACCGATGCGGCGGCGGAAACTTTCGCCCGCCTCCCCAAAGACAAACAACAGCAGTTGCTCGAGGCGTATTACAACCCGGCTACCGGTATCGGCTATACGCTGGCCAGGACCAATATACAGAGTTGCGACTTTTCCAGCGCGAGCTACAGTTATGTTGCCGCGGGCGATGCGGCGCTCAAGACGTTCACCGTGGAGCACGACGAACGATACAAAATACCGTTGATCAAACAGGCCATCGCGGCCGCCGGCGGCAGCCTGAAATTATTCGCCACGCCGTGGAGTCCGCCCGCCTGGATGAAAGACAACAACAGCATGACCGGCGGAGGGCATCTCAGGCGCGAGTTTGAGCAGGCCTGGGCGAACTTCTATGTCCGGTTCATCCGCACCTACGAGTCGGCGGGCATCCCTGTCTGGGGGCTTTCCGTGCAAAACGAACCCATGGCGAAGCAAACCTGGGAATCGTGCATCTATACCGCCGAAGAGGAGCGCGATTTCATCCGCGATTATCTCGGCCCCACGCTTCAGAAAGCTGGCATGGGAGACAAAAAGCTGATCGCCTGGGATCACAACCGGGACCTGATCTACCAGCGCGCCAGCACGATCCTCGAAGACCCCGCCGCCGCAAAATATGTATGGGGCATCGGGTTTCACTGGTATGAAACCTGGACGGGCGGGCCGATGCTTTTCGGGAACGTCAGGCTGGTGCACCAGGCATTCCCCGAAAAGAACCTCATCTTTACCGAAGGATGCAAGGAGAAATTCAATTTCGACAGCCTGTCGAGCTGGTCGCTCGGCGAAAAATACGGCTACTCGATGATCAACGATTTCAACGACGGCGCAACCGGATGGACGGATTGGAATATCCTGCTCGACGAACACGGCGGGCCGAACCATGTCGGCAATTTTTGTTTTGCGCCTGTCCATGCCGATACGCGCAAGGGCACCCTCATTTATACCAACGCCTATTATTACATCGGCCATTTTTCGAAATTCGTGCGTCCGGGAGCGCGGTGCGTCGCTGCCTCGTCCAACCGGGTCGCGCTCCAAACCACCGCTTTCGTGAACAAAGACGGCGGCCTCGTTGTCATAGTCATGAATACGACGGATCAACCGCTTTCCTACCGGCTGATCGTCGGAGGGCAGGCCGCGGAAGCCAGGAGCCTGCCGCATTCTATCGCTACATTAATTGTTAAAGGATGACGTCTGTTTATCGGGTTATACTGGCATGCCTCGTCCTCGGCAGCGTGCCGGGCGATCCTGTTATGGCACAGAAAGATCCGGTGGCCACCTGGCTCACCGATCCCGCGCGATCGATCCTCTTTCAGCAACAACCGGACATGTCTTTCTCGAAGGAAAAGGGCGACGCCGGGACCGTTATCGCGATCGACGAAAAGAAGGTCTATCAGCAGATCGACGGCTTCGGCTGGGCGCTCACCGGCGGAAGCGCTCACTGGTTGATGCACATGAGCCCCGGCGCCCGCGCCGCATTGCTGCGCGAACTGTTCACGACAGACAGCAACCACATCGGCGGCAGCTATGTTCGCATCAGCATCGGCGCATCCGATCTGAACGACCACGTCTTCTCTTACGACGATCTGCCCGCCGGTGAAACCGACACTTCCATGAAGCATTTCGATCTCGGACCGGACAGGAAAGATGTCGTTCCCGTCCTGCAGGAGATCCTTCGGCTGAATCCTACGCTGCGGATACTCGCTTCTCCATGGTCTGCGCCTACATGGATGAAAACGAATCACGACACGCGGGGAGGCAGTCTGATGCCGCAATATTATGCCGCCTATGCCCGGTATTTCGTCCACTATATCCTCGCCATGCAGAACGAGGGCATTCCGATTTCCGCGGTGACGGTCCAAAATGAGCCGTTGCATCCCGGCAACAATCCTAGCATGTTCATGCCGGCAGCGCAGGAAGCGGAATTCATCAGGGGTTATCTGGGCCCGGCCATAGAGAAGGACCGGCTGATGACCAGGATCATCATCTACGATCACAACGCGGACCGTCCAGACTACCCGGACTCCATCCTGAAGGACCCTGGAGCCAGCGCCTATGTAGACGGTTCCGCCTTCCATCTGTATGCAGGGGATATCAGCGCGCTTTCGGCGTTGCACGATTCCTTTCCCGATAAGAACCTTTATTTTACCGAGCAATGGGTCGGCGCCCCCGGCAACTTCGGGAGGGATATTCCCGAACACATCCGCAACCTGATCATCGGCGCGACGCGCAACTGGTGCAAAACGGTCATCGAGTGGAACCTGGCCTCCGACCCGCATTATGAACCGCACACGGACCGCGGGGGCTGTGACCGATGTTTGGGCGCCGTGACCATCGACGGCGATTCGGTGCATAGGAATCCCGCCTACTACATCATCGCGCACGCGGCGAAATTCGTGATCCCGGGATCTTCGCGCATCGGCTCGAATGCGGACGATTCCCTGCCGAATGTGGCTTTTCGCACGCCAAAAGGTAAGGCGGTGCTCATAGTCCTCAACAACAGCGGCTCCGAAAGAACGTTCACCGTGACGTTTCGGGGCCGTGCCTTTCATCCGCAACTGAACGCAGGCGCCGTCGCCACCTATGTTTTCCGGATCGACTAATACCTCATCCCCGGCGAGCGGGTCGCGTCCCGGAAGGCTTTGTCATTGTTTTATCCAGATGATGGAAACCGGCGGTTTCGGTCCGTCCGTTTCATCCGGAAGCGCCGTCACGGGAACCCGGTTCAGGCGGGCATAGTCGGGTATTGCCACCAGGGGAGACCCATCCGCCCACTTGCCCGTGATCGTCATGACACCATGGAGGAAATCGCCCTTCCACTCGAGTCGCAACGGTCCGGATCCGATGGACCTCGTGATATCCTGGTTATCGGCTGTCTCGACGTTGTATACGAGGGGACCATACCGAAGGGCCACGCGTCCCCGGTCGGCCTGCACTTTGCTGTCTGCGGTCACCCGCTGGATCGTCATCGGTAATTCGAACACGATGCGGTCGCCTTTTTTCCAGGTGCGCCGGATCACCGCATAGCCGCGTGCGATCACCGGCTTCACAGCCTGACCGTTGACGGATAAGGAAACAAGACCGTTAACCGCCGGCGCGGGCGCATACAACGCGCTGGTAGTACGGTTCGGTACGCGGACAAAAACGGTAAAGGTCCTGGCGGCCGCCGGGTTTACGGTGATCGATACCTTTCCGCTCCAGGGATAATCGGTTTGCTGTACCATCTCTACATCCGTTCCCGCCACTTTCTCGATTTTCATGCGGCTGCCGACGAACAGGTTGACATAGAGCCCGTCATCTCCCCGGACGTAGGTCCAGGTCGGCATCATGAGCAGGGTCCTCGGGATATTGCCGACACAACAGGGACAGACATGCCAGGCATACCGGGCCTCCGAAGCGGACAGCGGGTTTGTATAAAGGAAATCCCTGCCGTCGAGCGACAGCGACCCCAGCAACGCGTTGTACAGTGTTTCTTCGTAGAGATCGGCATATTTGGCGTCGTGATAGGCGAGATTCATCTTGTATTCGAAAAAGACGAGGCCACAGCTGCTGCAGGACTCGCAGTACGCATTGTTGCGGAGCGAATAATCCGGGCCAAAACCTTCCGAAGTCTCTCCGCTGCCGATACCGCCGGTAACGTAGTACTTGCGGTTGACGATGTTGTCCCACAGCGAGAGGACCGCGCTCTGGTAGTCGACGTCCCCCATTTCCGCGGCCACATCGGCCATGCCCGAGTAAGTGTAAGTGGCCCGTACGGCATGCCCGACGGCTTCATATTGTTCCTGGACAGGGACTGCGCTCTGGTCATAGGACGTGCCGCCGTGCCGGTTGTCGAGCAGGAATTTCGCCAGACGGATATAGCTGTCGCCGTGTCCGTGCCCCTCCATATCGTTCACAAAGCGCCCGAAGCGGACGAGTGCCTGTTCCATTTCCTGGTGCCCATCAAACCAGGCGATCTTGCCGGGACCGATATGCGCTACCCAGCAGTCGGCCAGTTTTTTTGCCGCATTGTACAGCCGCAGATCTTTTCCTTCGGTCAACGTATAATGGTTGATAGCCGACTCGATAAAATAGCCGGCCGTATATCCTTCGTGATTGCCGCGGCTTTCCGGAGACCAGCGTTCATGCCAGCGGCTGGTGTCGCGCAAGGTCCAGGCCGTTTGCAGATAACCGTCGGGCTCCTGCGCTGCAAGAATGATGGGTATCCATTTTTCGAGCGTGGCTTTCATTTTTTCCTGTGCGGCGATAATGGCCGTGTCGCCCCGCGGGTCCACCATGAGCGCCTCGCACATGGCCTCCACGGTTTGATATACCCAGGCGTTCGAGAAGACGTATCCCTTGTGTCTGCCGTGCGGTTCTCCCCGCAATGCCTTGGCGGCTTCGATGAAATTATCCAGACCGCCCTGACCGGTCGTCAGATCCGTCCGCTCGATCTGGGCCACGCAGTACGGTATCCAATGACTGATGATCGCCTTAAAGCGATCGTTCCAAAGCCGGCTGTCGATACTGTAGTGTTTGGTATAGACGACATCGAGCCTTTTGGCCGGAGGCGGATCGCAGACCTTCACGGTCACCGTGCCGCTGTTTTGTTCTGCTCCATCCCACGCCGTGAACATAAGTGCATAGGTGCCGCGGGAAGAGAATGTGGCTGTGGTCTTCCGTTGGTTCGCGTCGGCGAAACGGACTTCGCCGGGACCTTCGGTCTTTATCCAGCGCACATGGCCGACCGGATGAACGGATCGTACCTGCGCGTCCAGGTACGTCTTGCCGTCCAGCATGACGTCGCGGTCGGGCCCGGCATCAACGAGCGGAGCGACCGGACGGGAGTGTTCGGCCTCTGCGACCTTCCATTCGGTAAGCGCAGAAACATAGCGGTCCGCCGAATCCATCACCAGACGGAGACGTGTCGTGGTCACCTCGTCGAAGGTCATCTTGTTGAAAATACCGTTCCCGAGTCCGCCGCCCGTGACATGGCCGACGGGCCGGAACATATTGCCATCCCAATATTCGAGGTGATAGGCGGACGGCAACCGGGCAGGATTGCCGTAGTCCCACCAAAAGACCTCCGACCGTCCCGTCGTGACCGGCGTTCTCCAGTCATATTCCACCCACTGTTCCGGCATCCTGGGAGGAGCAGGGCGGCGGGAATTGCCGCGCGGGGTAGGCGTCAGCCCGTCATTCAGAGAGGTTAGTGGCTGGCCCGGTCTTCCCGAACCCGAAGCCGTGGCGACGACCGCCAGATTGCCCGGTTCCGCGACCGGGGCGGCCGCTGCGTTGCCCGCCGTCTGCGCGGAGACCCTTCCGAAGAATGCCACCGCCGCCAGCGAAAGCACCGGCAGCGCAAAGCGCGTGTGTAGATTGGTAGTCATGGCTTAAATGTACACCATGCCACCGAAACCTCCTTTTCCATTATTCCCCCGCAGTTGCCCTATTTTGCCCCCCTCCGGCTTTAATGACCTGATCTGTCGCATGAGCGTCCTTCCCGCGCGGCGCTTTATCGCTTAACTTTATCCCGAAAAATATGCCCGGAACAGGAAAGATCGTCTTTTTCGTGCCGCCCGGCGTCCATATGCTGGATATGTCGGGCCCCAGCCAGGCCTTTCTGGCCGCGGGTCAGCTGTTGTCGGGCTATCCGATCCGTTACTGTTCGTTCCGCCCGGAGATTGCAGACTCGACGGGACTGAAGCTGTGTTCTCTGGCACACTATGCGTCCATTGCGCTGTCCCCGGCGGATCACCTGTTCATTCCGGGTTTCAGCAGTGCACTGCTGTTATCGGACAGCGACAAAAACGCCTGGGAAGGGGTATACCAGTGGCTCCGCAACGCGGCATCCGCCGGCGTCAGGATCTGCGCGGTCTGCACTGGCGCATTCGTTCTGGCGAAGGCGGGGCTACTCGACGGCAGGTCGTGCACGACGCACTGGGCCTTCGTGCCGTTGATGCGCCGGCAGTTTCCGCGGATCGCAGTGAAGGAGGACGTCCTTTTCGTCCAGGATTCCACCATCTATACGAGCGCGGGTATCAGCTCGGGTATCGACCTCGCGCTCCATCTGCTGGAGACCGACCACGGACCGCTGCTGGCGCACAAGGTGGCGCACGAGCTGGTCGTCTATTTCCGGCGCAGCGATAGCCATTCCCAACTCAGCGTTTACCTGGACTACCGCAACCACCTGCATCCCGGCATCCACCGCCTGCAGGACTGGCTGATCGAACACCTCGACAGGAAGATGACCATTGATGACATGGCGCGGATGGTGAACATGAGCAGCCGCAATCTGACGCGGACATTCAAGCATCAGACGGGCATTTCTATCAACCGCTATCTCACTTTGCTGCGTCTCGAGCTGGCGGACAACCTCCGTCATTCGCCCGGCATGACCATGCGGGAGATTGCATGCCGGTGCGGCTTCTCGAACGAACGCCAGTTGCAACGGATCCTCAAGGCCGCGACACCCCGTAGACCGCCCGTCTGCCTGGCCCGTTGATCGTCCCGCCGCGGATCCCATAGACCGCCATCCTTTGGACGCCGGCCTTTCTCATGCGCCCGTCCGCCGGGAAGACCTGTTGCGCTGCAATTCAGCCGGAGATGGCTATATTTGATGCCGGCTAACTTTTCTATCATGCGAATCGGATTTATCGGTGTCGGCAATATCGCCGCAGCCGTCGTCGAGGGGCTGTGCAGCTCGGGCTTTGCAGGTCTGGACATCTTTCTTTCACCACGCAATGCCGCCCGGTCGGCAGCGCTGGCGGCCGCCCACAACAATGTGAGACGCCTGGGAAGCAACCAGGAAGTGCTGGATCAGAGCGAGATCGTGTTTATCTCGGTCCGACCGGCGATCGCGCAGGGCGTGTTGAAAGACCTTTCGTTCCGCGAGGATCATACCGTGGTATCGCTGGTGGCGCTGCTGAACTATTCCGAATTATCCGACCTGGTGCGTCCCGCCACGCAGGTCTGCAGGGCGATCCCTTTGCCGAGCGTCGTACGCCACAATTGTCCTATCCCCATCTTCCACGGTAGTGCGCAAATCGTACAGTTATTCGGACATCTCGGCGAACCGTTGCCGGTACACGACGAAGAACAGCTGCATGCCTTGTGGTCGCTGACCGGTCTGATCGCGCCCTACTACCATTTGCTGGCGGGTTTGAGCGAATGGACGGTGAACCACGGCGTGCCGGCCGCTACGGCCAATGCTTATGTAGCCAATCTCTTTCAGTCCCTGTCCTATCTGGCGCAACACGCGGACCCGATCGATTTCCGTGAAATGGCCAGGCATGCGACGACACCGGGTGGCATCAACGAACAGGCGTCGAAAGAGATCAGCGAGAAAGGAGCAAACGATGCCTGGGTCACCGCTGTCGACGGCGTGCTGTTGCGGTTTCAGTTCTGAAACACCTTAAATTGACATACCATGCTCCGCAACTATTTCAAGACCGCGTGGCGCAACCTGTGGAAGAACAAGGTCTATTCCACGATCAATATCCTCGGGCTGGCCATCGGGATGGCCGCCTGCATCGTCATCCTGCTGTTCGTGTCCTACGAGCGCAGCTTTGACCGGATGCACACGAAGAATATCTACCGGCTGAACGAAGTTCAGAAATTCCCGGGTATGGTGGCTTCTCAGAAAGTGGCCCTGTCCATGTTCCCCATGGGACAGACAATGGTAAAGGAGTTTCCCGAGCTGCGTAACTTCACCCGCGTCAACTGGCACGACCGCTACCAGGCTACCTATAAGGATAACCGGCTCTACCTCCCGCAGGTGTTCTACGTCGATACGGGTTTTCTCGACCTCTTCGATTTCAAGCTGCTGAAAGGAGACCGGGCAACCGCGCTGCTGAAACCGAACAGCATCGTCCTCACGGCTAAGGCAGCACGAAACCTCTTCGGAAGCGAGGACCCGATCGGCAAGACGGTGGCGCATTATGACGCCGACACCCTGCTCTTCAAAGTCACGGGAGTTGCCGCGGATGTCCCCGAAAACTCGCAGTTGCAGTTCGATGCACTCGTTTCATTCAACACGGTCATCCGGCCGGATTGGGACAAGATGTGGGGCGGCAACTGGCTCGATACGTATTTCGAGCTGGCCCCGCATACGGATGTGGCGGCGCTGGAAAAGAAATTTCCCGCATATCTCAAGGAACACCTGTCCGAAGGGGATGGTTACAAATATTACGAAATGTTCCTGTTGCCGTTGAAAGACGTCCACTCGGGCGCCTCCGATATCGGCCTGGACTATCTCAATTTTAAAAAATTCGACAGGACATATACGAACATCTTTTCGATCATCGCGCTGATCGTCCTGGTCATCGCGTGCATTAATTTCATGAACCTCTCTACGGCCCGGTCGGCCGAGCGGGCAAAGGAGGTAGGCATCCGCAAATCGGTCGGCGCGTTGCGGTCGCAGCTGGGTTTTCAGTTCCTCAGCGAGACGATCCTGTTGGCCCTGCTGGCGCTCGTCATCGCCCTCGGCCTGCTGCTGGTGGCAATACCCTATGTCAACGAACTGAGCCAACGCGACCTGCTGCTGGTCCTCAAACAACAGCCCTGGATCCTGGGCGCCGTCGTCATCGCTACGGTCGTCGTAGGCTTTTTATCCGGTCTTTATCCCGCCGCCTATCTTTCTTCGTTCCAGCCTGTAAAAGTACTGAAAGGGTTGCCCCAACTGGGCGGCAATAGGGGGCTGCTGCGCAATGCATTGGTCGTCGCGCAGTTCACGAGTGCGATTTTCCTGATCATCACGACCATCTTTGTCTTCCGGCAGCTGAGCTTCATGGAGCACAAAGACCCGGGGTTCAGCCGCGACCAGGTCTTGAATATCACACTCGACCGGGTCACCTATAAGAAATACGATCTGCTGAAAGAGACCCTGTTGCATCACGCATCCATCGCCGGGGTCACCGGGGCGCAAGACCTGCTGGGAAGTCACCTGGATCAGTCGGGCATCGAATTCCAGGGGGATGGCCCAAGACGGGATCTGACGGGCACGAGGCTGATCGTCGATCCGGATTATCTCCGGCTGTACCGGATACCGGTTATCGCGGGCCGCGACTTTTCGCGCGATGCATCGGCGAACGGAAAGGAATACATCATCAACGAGGCGATGGCGGAAGAACTGAGCAAGGACCAGCGCGATAAATCGCTGTCCAACCTGATCGGCAGGCATTTCGGCTTCGACTCGGCCGGTGTGATCGTGGGAGTGGCAAAGAATTTCAATTTCAATTCGCTGCATTACAAGATCGAGACCCTCTTCCTCTTTAATCAGAAAGATTGGGGTTTCAGCACGATGTCGGTGAAGCTCAGGGGAGGCGGCACGGCCGAAGCTATTGCTTTCATTCAATCGGCCTGGAAACAGATCTTCCCGGAGCATCCACTCGAATACCAGTTCCTCGACGATCATTTCGCCGAGGTCTATCAGGCCGATACGCAGGTCAGCAAGATCGTTGGCATACTGGCAGGACTGGCAATCTTCATCTCGTGTCTCGGTTTATTCGGGCTGGCGTCTTATGCGGCCGAAAGAAGGGTCAGGGAGATCGGCATCCGGAAGGTACTGGGTGCGAACGTCAATTCCATCGTCGCTTTGTTGTCGCGGCATTTCCTGATGCTGGTGGTGCTGTCCAATCTGCTGGCCTGGCCGGTAGCCTGGCTGGTCGTCCGGCGCTGGCTGCAGGACTATGCATACCGCATACCGGTAAGCCTGTGGGTCTTTCTCGCGGCTGGAATACTTGCTCTCGGTATCGCGCTGGCGACGGTCAGCATTTTGGCGATGCGGGCCGCCATGGCCAATCCCGTCAGGAGTCTGCGGACGGAGTAGCGGTATGTTCCCTGTGCGCCTGCGCGATCTCGAATTCGAGTTCGGGGTCGATGTTCTGCGCTTCCACCTTGCGCGCCTTTTCCATGAGCTCGCCGTGGTGTTCGCGCAGCCAGGCGAGGTGATTCCTGCCGTACGAGAACCGGGTGATCAGCACATACAGCACGGGTACGATAAAAATCGATATCGTCGAGGACGCGATCATGCCGCCCAATACCGTGACGCCAATGGTATTCCTCGAGGCGCCTCCCGCGCCGCCGGCGAGCACCAGCGGCATAACGCCCAGGATAAAAGCCATCGAGGTCATGAGAATGGGCCGGATACGCAGCCGTGCCGCTTCGAGCGTGGATTGGATGAGCTCTTCGCCGCGGTCCACGCGGATCTTTGCGAATTCGACGATGAGGATCGCATTCTTGGCGGACAGGCCGATCAGCGTGATCAGGCCGATCTGCGCATAGACATTATTGGTGAGCCCCGGCGCGACCATCAGCGCAAGGATGGCGCCAAAGGCGCTGATCGGTACGGCCAGCATGACCGACAGAGGAATCGACCAGCTTTCATACAAAGCAGCCAGGAACAGGAAGACGAAGATGATGCAAAACAGGAAAATATATACCGTCATCGAGCCCGCCTTGATCTCCTCGTAGCTCAGTCCCGAAAAATCGTAGGTGTACCCGCGCGGCAGGTATTTCGCAGCCAGCTTTTTGAGGTCTTCGAGGCTTTGACCGCTGCTGTACCCGGGTGGGATAGAACCATCGACCTCCGCGGAACGGAAGATGTTGAAGTGTGAGATCAGCGGCGCCGCCTGCGAGGGTTTACAGCTGATCAGTGTAGACAGCGGCACCATCGAGTCGCGCGAGTTCCGGACATAGTATTTGTTCATGTCCCCGATCATTGCGCGGTAGGAAGTATCTGCCTGCATGACCACGTGAAAGGTACGGTCGTAAAGCGTGAAGTTGCCGATGAACAGGCTGCCCATGTACGCCTGCATGGTGTGAAATACCTGCGAGATGTTCACCCCGAGCTTCTGGCATTTATCGCGGTCGACGGTGAGGTTGTAGCTCGGCGTATGCGCCGAGAAATAACAAACGGCTGTCGAAGTGGAAGGGTTCTTTTTCGCTTCCGCCACGAACCGGTTCACCACCTTCTCGAAGGTGTAGATGTCGTCGGTGGAGTTGCCCTGTTCAATCTGGAAGGCGAATCCCGCCGCCACGCCGATACCACGGATGGGTGGCGGCTGTATGACGTGGATGGAAGCATTCTTGATGCCTGCTTTGGCGAATCGCCTGTACAGCTCGTTACTGATGCCCGGCCACTGCATCTGCGGCGTCGTACGCTGGTCCCACGGCGTCAGCATCACAAAAAAAGAGCCTGCGTTCGAGGTAGCGCCCCCGTTGAGGATGTTGAAACCCGATACGGCCACGTAGTGCAGGATGCCTGGCGTAGAGTTCACCACCTTCATCATCTTTTGCATGACGTCCACGCTTTGCGTCGTCGCGCTTGCGTCGGCCAGCTGGAACGTGATGAACAAGCGCCCGCCGTCCTCCGAGGGTACGAAACCCGAGGGTTTGGCGCGAAAAAGATAGAACGTCGTGACGCAGATCGCCGCCAGCGCGAGCGCGGTAATGCCCGAATACCGGATACTTCGGCGGACGCCGTGGACGTACCGGCGCGTGAACGCCGCGAACCCTTTTTCAAACCCGGCGAAGAATTTGTCCACCCAGTTCTTTTTCTTATGCGGGTTGTGCGGTTTCAGCAGCAGTGTGCACAGCGCCGGCGTCAGCGACAGCGCGATAAACGCGGAAAGGATCACCGAGATGGCGATCGTAATGGCGAATTGCTGATACAGCCGGCCCACGATGCCCGGTATAAAACCGACGGGGACAAACACCGCCGCCAGGATCAGCGCGATGGCCACCACCGGAGCCGAGATCTCTTTCATCGCGTGATAGGTTGCCTCCTTGGCAGACATATGCCGTTCGTCGATGTAATGCTGCACCGCCTCCACGACAATGATCGCGTCGTCTACCACGATGCCGATGGCCAGCACAAAGCCGAACATGGTCAGCGTGTTGATCGTGAACCCCAGCGGGATGAAGAAACAAAAGGTACCCAATATGGACACGGGGATCGCGAAGATCGGAATGATGGTCGACCGCCAGTTCTGCAGGAACAACAGCACGACCAGCGCCACCAGCCCCAACGCCTGTAACAGCGTCTTTTCGACTTCATTCATCGAGACCCGGATGATCGTGATCGCCTCGAAAGGTATCTTGTAGTCGACGTCGTTCGGAAAGGTCTTTTTCAGCTCGGCCAGCTTTGCATACACCGCATCCGCCGTCTGCAGCGCATTGCTGCCGGGCGCCTGGTAGATCATCAGCAGCGAACACCGCTTGCCATCGACGAAGGCATTGCTGCTAAACGTGAACTTTCCCAACTCGACACGCGCCACATCCCGCAAATAGACCATAGCCCCCGTTTTCGGGTTGGTCTTGACGACGATCTTCTCGTATTCCGCGGGTTTGCTGAGCATGCCGTTGACCAGGATGTTCAGCTCGTAAGATTGGGACGCCTGCTGCGGCGGAGAGCCGGCGGATCCGGCGGCAACATACTGGTTTTGCGCATTGACGGCCGCGGCCACGTCGGCCGGCGTGACGTGGTAGGACGCCATTTTTTGCGGATCCATCCAGATACGCATCGCAAACTGATCGGTCCTGGCGCTGACGTCTCCCACACCAGGCACGCGCAGGATCGCATCCTGAATGAATACGCTGGTATAGTTGTCCAGGAAGGTGATATTGTGCGAACCCTTTGGCGAATAGATGGCTACCAGCAGCAACTGATCCGGGTTGCTCGCGCGCACGGTGAGGCCCAGCTTGCTGACCACGGAGGGAAGCATCGGCGAAGCGATACCCTCGCGGTTCTGAACGTTCAGTGCGGACACCTGGACATTGGTGCCGACGCGGAAGGTGACCCGTATATTGACGCCTCCGCTGTTGGTGCTGGTACTTTGCATGTACTCCATGCCCGGCGTCCCGTTGACCTGCTCTTCCACGGGGATCGCCACCGTTTGCTCTACGGTCTCCGCGTCCGCGCCGGTGTAGCTGCCTCTGACCGAGACGCTGGGCGGCGAGATATCGGGATATTGATCCACCGCCAGGTTGAAAATGGCGATAACCCCCGAGATCACTAGCACCAGCGAAATGACGATCGCAGTAACGGGCCGCTTTATGAACGTATTTGCAATCATCCTTCCGGTGGTTTGTGCTGGTCGCGGGATTTTTGCAGTTCGTATTCGAGTTCCGGATCGATGTTCTGCGCTTCTACTTTCCGGCTTTTTTCCATCAGTTCTTCGTGATGCGCCTCCAGCCAGGCGAGCTTTTCCCTGCCATAGCTGACCCGCGTAATGACAACGAAGAGGACGGGCACGATAAAGATCGCTATTGTCGACGCGGCGGTCATTCCGCCGAGCACCGTGAATCCGATGGTCCTTCGCGCCACTGCTCCGGCGCCTGTCGCGAGCACGAGGGGCAAAACGCCCAAAATGAAGGCCAGGGACGTCATGACGATGGGGCGCAAACGCAGTTTAACGGCCTCGAGCGTGGATTGAAGCAGCGGTTCACCGCGGTCCACGCGCACCTTCGCAAACTCCACGATCAGGATGGCATTCTTGGCCGCCAGGCCGATCAGCGTGATGAGGCCGATCTGGGCATAGACATTATCGGTGAGGCTGGGCACCAGGAACAGCGTAAAGATCGCTCCGAACGCGCCCACCGGAACGGCCAGCAGGACAGAAAAAGGAACCGACCAGCTTTCATACAAGGCGGCCAGGAACAAGAATACGAAAGTGATCGAGAACAGGAAGATATAGATCGTAGTCGAGCCCGCCCTGATCTCCTCGTAACTGAGACCGGAAAATTCATAATTGTAACCTTCCGGAAGGACCCTGTTCGCAATGGCGATCAGCGAGTCCGTGGCCTCGTTGCTGCTGAAACCCGCCGCGGGACCTCCATCGACCTCCGCGGACCGGAAGATATTGAAGTGCTGGATCAGCGGGGCCGTCTCGGTAGGCGTATACGTACACAGCGTACTCAGCGGCACCATCGTGCTGTCCTGGTTGCGGACATAATATTTGTTGAGATCCGTTATCAGGGCCCGGTAATTGGTGTCGGCCTGCACGACCACATGGAACGTGCGGTTGTATTCCGTAAAATCGTTGATGTAAAGACTGCCCATGAATGCCTGGATGGTCGTGAATACATCACCGACATTGACACCCAGTTTCTCGCATTTTTCCCGGTCCACGCGGAGGTTGTATCCGGGCGTATTGGCGGAATAAAAACTAAAGGCACCGGTGATAGCTCGGTTCCTCTTTGCCTCGGCGACAAATCTGTTGACCACCCGCTGGAAGGCCTGGAGGTCGTCGCTGGTGCTCCGTTGTTCGATCTGCATGCTGAAGCCCACCGTTTCACCGACACCGGGGATGGGGGAAGGAGGGATGACCTCGGCGTTGGCATTCCGGATCCCCGCAGCCGCGATCCTTTTATTCAGTACGTCGATGATGCCGGGTACCTGCTCGCTCCCGGTGTTCCGCTCGTCCCAGGGTTTCAACTGGATATAGATCGTCCCGGCGTTCGAGTTCGAGGCGTTGTTGATGACATTCAGACCGGACAGCGCAGCGTAATGCCCCACGCCAGGCGTATGGGCGATGACATCCATGAGCCTGTTCATCACGTCCACACTTTGAGCGGTGGCCGATGCGGGTGGCAGCTGAAAGGTGACATACAGATTGCCGTCGTCCTCCGAAGGAATAAAACCGGTAGGTTTTTTCAGGAAAAAGAACCACGCGCCGGCACAGATGACTACGAGCAGCACGATGATCCACCGGTAACCGCGGATGCTCCGGTCCACCCCATTCTTGTACCGCCGCGTCAGTTTATCGAACCACCGGTTAAACCGGTCGAATCCTTTCGTAAGCCAGGGTTTTTCCCTGCCGGGATTGGAGGGCCGGAGCAGCAGAGTGCAGAGGGCCGGCGTCAGCGAGAGAGCGATGAAAGCAGACAGGATCACCGAAATGGCAATGGTAATGGCGAACTGCTGGTAAAGCCGGCCGACAATGCCGGGTATGAACCCCACCGGCACGAAGACCGCGGCAAGGATCAGCGCGATAGCCACGACCGGCGCAGAGATATCCTTCATCGCGACATAGGTGGCTTCCTTCGGCGACATGCCTTCTTCATCCATGTAGTGTTGAACGGCTTCCACCACGATGATGGCATCGTCTACGACGATGCCGATGGCCAGCACGAAACCGAACATGGTCAGGGTGTTGATGGTGAAGTTCAGCGGGTAGAAGAAAATGAAGGTCCCGATGATGGATACGGGGATAGCCAGGATCGGTATCAGCGTCGAGCGAAAGCTTTGCAGGAAGACGAATACCACCAGCACGACGAGGCCGAGCGTAAGGAACAGGGTGCGCACGACATCCGCCATCGAGACCTTAACCACCGTGACGGCTTCGAAGGGTATCGAATATTCCACGTCGGCGGGAAACGATTGGCGCAGCAGTGCGAGTTCTTTATAGATCCCTTTCGCCGTCTCGAGCGCATTACTGCCCGGCGCCTGGTAGACCCGGAGGATGGACGCCCGGTGGCCGTCCACGAACGAGTTGCTGCTGAAAGTGAATTTACCCAGTTCTACCCGCGCCACGTCTTTCAGATACACCAGTTCGCCCCTGGCCGGGTTACTTTTGACGATGATGTTTTCGAATTCGGACACTTTACTGAGCCTGCCGTTCACCAGGATGCCGACCTCGAACGCCTGCGCCCTGGATTGCGGCGGAACGCCGGCGGACCCCGCAGCGACCTGCACGTTCTGCGCGTTCAGTGCATTGATGATATCCTGGGGCATCAGGTTGTGCGATGCCATTTTCTGCGGGTCCATCCAGACGCGCATACTGAAGTCGTCGGTCGACCGCGAGATATTGCCTACGCCCGGAACGCGCAGCAATGCGTCCTGTATAAAGATATTGGTATAATTGTCGAGGAACGTGATGTCATGCGTTCCCTGCGGTGCGTAGACCGCGATCATCATCAGCTGGCTCGGGTTGATGGCGCGCACCGTGACGCCGAGACGGCTGGCCACCGCGGGCAGAAGCGGATTGGCGATGCTCACGCGGTTTTGCACGTCCAGGGTGGCGATGTCGACATTCGTTCCGATACCGAAAGTGACATTCATCGACAGCAGCCCGTTGTTCGTGCTGTTGCTCTGCATGTATTCCATCCCCGGGCTCCCATTGACCTGCTCTTCGATCGGAGTGGCGACCGTTTGCTCCACGGTTTGCGCGTCCGCCCCGGTAAACTGGGCATTCACCTGGACCACCGGAGGCGTGATGTCGGGGTACTGGTCGATCGGAAGGGTCAGGATACATATCGCGCCCGCGATCACCAGCACGATGGAGACCACCATCGCAGTTACCGGACGCTTGATAAATGTATTCGCAATCATACGGGAATAATAAGGCTGCCCTGTTTAATGGTTACTGCTGTCTGCTTCGCGGCTCGCTTTATCGGGACCATCGGATCGTCTCACGGGGCTCGCGTTGATCCTCGAGCCCTCGTGGATAGCCTGGACGCCGTCCACCACGATGCGTTCGCCGGGTTCGACCCCGGATTTGATCACCACATTGGGTCCCACCGTCTCGCCGAGCTGGACCTTTTTCTGGAAGGCGTGCCATTCCGGCGTCCGTGCCGTATCGGCGCCTTTCGGTTCGGCGGAATCCGCGGCCCGCAACCGCATAATGGTATCTTTCGCCACGAATACGAAGTACTCGCCCATTTGTTCCACTACGGCCCTGCTCGGCACCACGACCTGGGGAGCCGCATCCTGATTGTGTACCCTTACTACCGTACTCATCCCCGGACGCAGGATGTAGTCAGGGTTGGGGAAGGTCAGACGGATGTCGATGGCGCCGGTCTGCGGGTCCACGGCACGATCGATGAACAGGATCTTGCCGGGATAGGGATAGAGTTCACCGTCGGGCAACTGGATCGTAAACAGCGAGTCGATGGATCGTCCCTTTTGCGCCTGCAACTGTTCGAAATGCGGAAGCTGCTTTTCATTCACCAGGAAATCGACCGCCATCGGGTTGTCGGTTGAAATCGTATTGAGCACAGTGGTACCCGCGCTGGCCAGGTTGCCGATCCGTACCTGCGAGATCCCGATCGTGCCGTCGAATGGCGCATAAATTTTGGAATACGAGAGATTGGTCAGCGCGGTTTTCAGCTGTTGCTGGGCCGCGACGACCGAATCCTTCGCGTTCTGCAGCTGGATATTCACATGATCGACCAGTTGCGTGGCGATCGCCTTGTATTTCGCCAGGTATGCATAGCGATCGGCGTCCTGCTGCACCAACCGAAGGTTACCCGAATCCACCCGCAGCGCGGCCCTTGCCTGGTCCACAGCGGCCTGGTACAGACGTTCGTCCAGCTTATACAGCAATTGCCCCTTGTGCACATGCGACCCCTCCGTAAAGTTGATAGCAGTGATATAACCGGTCACCTGGGCGGTTAGGCTGACCTGGCTGACCGCAACGGTGGTCGAAGGGTACTTGTCGTAATAGGTAACGGGCTGCGCGGTCACTGTCATGAGGTTGACCGCGACAGGCGGGGTAGGGGGAGCCGGTTTGGGCTTGCAGGAGAAGGTCGCCAGACAGCCAAGAAAAACCACGATCGATGCCGGTCTATTCATACATTGATTGTTGTTTGAATCAGGGTTTGTTAACGGTAATGATGCCCATGGCTCTTTCGAGATCGATCTTGCTGGACAACACCTGGAAAAGCGAAGTTTCATAGGTCAGTTCGGAGGTGATCAGGTTCGTCTCGGCCGTGATGACATTCAGGTACGGGACCACCCCCTGCAAATACTGGCGTTCCACGATGTCGTACGTCTCTTTGGCCAGGCCGGTGTTCTGACTGGACACGCCAAGGTTGTAGAGGTTACTCTTGTAATTCGACAGCGCTGTCGTATATTCAGTGTAGATCTGCGACCGCAATTGCACCTCGCTCCATCCCAGCAGATCGTATTCCAACCTGGCCCTTTTGACATTTTCAAGCCGCGACAGCCCGGTAAAGATCGGAACGGAAAGCGACAACCCCATATAATTGAACGGATAAGCCTGGGAGAACAGGGAATGGAACTGGTTGCTTTCGAATTCATATTCATAATCGAAGAAAGCGCCGACCGTCGGGAGCCAGGCGTGCCGGTAATAGTCCACCGTTTGCAGCTGGAGTTGTTTCGTTGTCTGCAGGTACCGGAATTCGGGGCGTTTCGTGTAGTCGAGCGGCATCGTTGTATCCAGCGCGATATCATTCTTCATTTGCAAGGTATCATACAGCACATTGAACCGGCCTTCGGGCGGATATCCCATCACCTGTTTCAGCTGCGCGTACTGGGGCCGGATGCTTTCGACCGCCTGTTTCAGCGAGAACATCGAATTGTTGAGCGCGATCACCGCCTCGTCATAGTTGGTCTTATCCGTGACGCCGCTGACGAATTGATGGTACGTATCGCTGACATTCTTGTTCAGCCGGGCAGTATCCTCTTTGAGGACGTTGATCTGCTCGAGCGTATTGAGCAGACTGTAAAAGGACTTGCTGACCGCGGCAACGATCTCGATCCTGGTGCTGTCGGTGATCTGCTGGGATTGTTTCACATACAAAGGCGCGGTGTGAACCGCGTAAAGAAGCGCCGGGTTGAAGATCGTCTGCGTGACCGCCAGTGTCTGGGTAAACGTGTTCACGACACCGGTCTTTGAATTAACGATCCGTCCGGAGTCGGTAAAAAACCCGGTCGGCAGCGTATTGTAATGCGTGAGGTTGCCCTGGACATTCACCTGCGGCAGCCATCCGGCCGTCGCGATGCGGTTGCTCGCGCGGGTAATGGCCTCGTTGACAAGCGCCATATTGATCATCGGCTCGTGCTTGAGCGCATAAGCCACGCATTGGTCCAGGGTCAGGGCACTATCCGGTTGCCGCTGGTTTTGAGCAATGCCGGCAATCGATAGAAAGGAAAGAAGAAAGATCGTACCGGATAACCGGTTGAATGCTGCCATGACAGTTCTGGACATATCGGTCGAGAAAATTTACGAAAAGAATTCATCCCCCTTGCGGCCGAAGCAATCCTGGTGCCAGCATGTTTGGCTTCCGGCCGGAAAAATGACTCAAAGCCTTACCGCAAGGTCAAAGAAGGAGTCCGCAAAGATTGGGCTTTTTGAGCGAAAGAGGTATTAAAAGGTTATTAAATACATTGATTGTCACAAATCTGCACGCCATTTTCCGAATTCGGGCAACTGCTCCCGTTAGAAATGCTCAAACTGCTCGGAATCAATCATCTGAAAAACCTGTCACCGCCGACCCGCCCGACGCGTTGTGCAGCGAGTGAGCGCCGGCAGATCAGCCGACGGTCCGCGAGGTGCGGTAGGCCGTTCCTTTAAAAAGAGCGATCAGCTCGCCGCCTGCGTTGGTCGTCCGAACCTCGTAAACCCCGGTCTTGCCGCCGAGGTAAGACTCCTTCGCCTCGACATAGAGCAGATCGCCCGGGCGGCAGGGACGCGTGAAGTTGATCGAGACATCCAGCGCAACGGTCAGCTGTCCGTGTGAATTGCAGGCAAAGGCGAAAGCCGAATCGGCGGCCGAGAAGACGATGCCGCCATGAATGATGTTAAGACCGTTGACCATCCGGTCGTCCACCGTGTAATGCAGCCGGCAATAACCCGGTCCCACCTCGTCGATCTGAAGACCGAGCCATTGCGAGAACCGGTCCTTTTCCAGCAGGTGGGCGACCACTCCTGCCGGTGTTTTTTGCTGACCTTCCATGTTTGGTTATTTGCTGTAGACGGATTGTTTGCGGCTGACCAGCAGCGTAAGTACGTCTTCCCTCCGGCCCGTGAACGGTCCCGATCCCTCGATCTTCAGCGTGGCCATCGCCGCTGCGAATTCACCCGCTTCGCGGATCGACGCGCCCTTTATACGCTGGTAGAGATAACCGGCCATATAGGTGTCGCCGCAGCCCGTAGCGTCCACCACCGAGGTAGTAGGGATATAGGCCGGAATGCCGGTAAATACGCCGGCGTGGTAAACGACCGAGCCCATGCTGCCCAGCGTGATAACCACTTCGGTAACGCCCCAGCCGGCGAGGATCTTCGCCCCCTGGGCCACGTCGGATTGACCCGTGAGCACGGTCATTTCGGATTCGTTCACCTTCAGCGTATGGACGTACTGCAGTCCCTCTTTTTTCGCCGCCCAGTCGATCGCCAGTACGTTCGTCCGCCTGACCTCGCGCAAAAATCCCTGCGCGTCCAGCGAGATCTTTCCTCTTCCCGCCAGCTTTTCGATCAGGGACAAGGAGATATCGCCTGCCAGCAACGGGCCCAAATGAAAGACGCGCGCCTGCAGGTCTTCCAGCTGTTCGGGCCTGAAACCGTCTGCCTGTCCAAGCACGCGCTGCGTCCGCTGGTCCTGGTTCTCGGAATACCTGTTCTCGAAGAAGACCGTCTCCGCGCTGGGTAGCACCGTGACGTCGATGCCCTTCGAACGGAGGTCTTCGACAAAAGAAATATCGGCCGGTGCAAGCGCGGTCACGAGACGATAGCTGACGTCCAGCCGGGAAAGCGCGTTGGAAAAGTAAAAAGCGGTGCCGCCTGCCATATGAACCACCGATCTGGGAGTGATGATCTTGTCGTGTGTAAGATGGCCAATGCAGCAGATGTCTATCCGGTCCATAGTAGCGGGCTTTAATCGGGCAATTGCCAAAGGTAATGATTTTTTGACATTGGCGTTCGGCCATTGCGATCGGTCGCCTGAACGCGTCGAATATTAGCACCGATTTGCTTGGAAAATCGAAAAAGTCTTCGCAACTTTGTATTTCAAAGTACTTTTTAATAAAATGTTCCGTTTCGGTCGTCCGTATTTTCTGCTCACCGCCGCCCTGATAGGGGTGGAGACCTTCATCGGTTTTTGCATGCACGATCCGGTCATCCGGCCAATACTGTTCCGCAAGGGGCGCTGGCGGCCCGCCGGAATAAAATCATAAACTATGGAACCTTTTGTAAAACCGGGGTCCATCGTCCGGACCATCTGGGGACGCGGAGATACGATCCTGCTGATCTTCGCGGGCGCCTCCGCGGAATTCGCATTGAACAGATCCGTGGATTGGCTTTATTTCACGGGCCGTCTTCCGAAGGACCCGCTGGGTCGTCTTTTCTCCACCGTGAGTTACGCGCGCCGGATCGTTTTCGCCGATGAGCAGGACGCCAATGCCGCCATCGATCATATTGCGGCTATCCATCAGGGCGTGGAAAAAGCACGCGGCTACCGGATCTCCGCCGGCGCCTACCTGGATGTGCTGTTCATGCTGATCGACTATTCCATCCGTGCCTACGAACTGGTGGAACGGAAGATGTCGGCTGCGGAAAAAGAGGAGGTCTTTTCGGTCTTCCGGCGCGTCGGCCGGCGCATGGGCCTGACCGGGCTGCCGGCCACCTATACCGAATTGCCGGCGCTGCGGGAAACCCATCTGCGCGAGAACCTGGTCCGCAGCGAATTCTCCAGGGACCTGTATCGTCAATACCGGAAGCATCTCGGTGCCGTCCGCTATTTCGTCCTGCTGCAGGCGCAGGTGCTGCTGGTCCCGGACCGGGTCCGCTGCTTGCTGCGTCTCCCGTCCATTCCTTTTTTGTATCCCGTGATCCAGCTGTACAAAGCGGCCCGGCTGGTCCGCCTGGACAGGGGCATCAAATATTTGCTGCTGCCGCCCGAGTATAGGGAACAGGTTTTTGGGCTGGATTCCCTAACTTAGGGGTACTATGCATACCCGTCGCGATTTCCTCTGCAAAATGACCGGTTCGGTCGCCGCCCTGTCGCTGCCTGCGGGCCTGGTGCAGGCTTGTTCTTCGCTGATACCCCCGCATGATGGTCCCGTGCTTCGCGTCGCCATCATGGGCCTCGGTAGTTATGGCACCAGGGTAGCGGAGGCGATGCGCAGTTGTACCAGGGCCAAACTCGTCGGGGTGATCAGCGGCACGCCTTCGAAGGTCAAAGCCTGGCAGGCCAAATACAATATCCCGGAAAAGAACTGTTACGACTACACGAATTTCGATGCCATCAAAGACAACCCGGACATCGACGCTGTCTATGTCATCACGCCCAACGCGCTTCATCACGACGAGGTCATCCGGGTCGCGAAAGCCGGCAAACATGCCATCTGCGAGAAACCCATGGCCATTAACGCGAAGGAAGGCCAGGAAATGGTCGATGCCTGTAAGGCCGCCGGTGTCAAACTGCTGGTTGGATACCGCATGCATTTCGAACCGCACACGCTCGAGATCATCCGGCAACGCAAGGCCGGTCAATTCGGCAAGGTGCTCTTCTTCCAGGGGCTATCCGGTTTCACGATCGGCGATCCTGCTCAATGGCGGCTGAACAAGGCGTTGTCCGGTGGCGGCGCCATGATGGACATCGGTATTTATTCCGTCAATGGCGCCCGCTATATGATCGGCGAAGACCCGATCTGGGTGACGGCCCAGGCAACCAGGACCGATCCGGTGAAATTCAGGGAAGGCATCGATGAAACCATCCAGTTCCAGCTGGGATTTCCCGGCGGTGCTGTCGCCTCCTGTCTTTCGACTTACAGTATGAACAATTTGGACCGCTTTTTTCTGAATGGCACCGGCGGATTCGCCGAACTGCAGCCGGCGACGGGTTACGGCCCCATCCAGGGGCGCACCAACAGGGGGCCGCTGGACCAGCCCGTAGTAACGCACCAGACCGTTCAAATGGACGCGATGTCCGGCATTCTCCTGCATGGCGAGCAACCCGTGGTGCCCGTGGACGGCGAAGAAGCCGTCAGGGACCTCAAGATCATCGATGCCATCTATATGGCGGCGCGGACCGGCGAAAAGGTGGCGCTGAATTTATAGACAGCCCTGGCCCGGGTCGCCCGTCAGCATTTGACGGTCTTTTTCTTCTTTCCAAGTGCTCCCCGGGCTTCGATCTTTCTGATCTGTTCGATGGCGTCGGGCACCTTGCACGCCGTTCCATCCACCTTTACGGTCACTTGCCCGATCTTTTTAGCCGCAGCAATGGCCTCCTTGTGCAGCGGCAGTACATATGCCCCCACGGCGATGAGAAAACCGTTCATTGCATACCGGACCCGGGTTTGTTCGCTGTGAATAGAGTCGGCGACGCGCCCCATCAGCGAACGTATCCCCGGAATGTCCAACCGGGCATCCGGTTGCAACGCTACCAGCGAAGCGAGCGTGGCCCAGCCCGAGGTGGCAATATGTTCCTCCTTCGCATCGATCCATTCCAGCGCGAGCCGGTAACCGTGCGGACTGCCAGCCGTCACCCACGCAACGGTGTACTCGCAAATTGTCTGCGAGACAGCCTGCCGGACCCATTCCTGCAGATCATCCACGGACATTTTCTCATCATCGGCGATCAGCCCTGCAAGGTACATCGCATCGCCGTTCCCGGTGGCATACAGCTCTTTCGCCAACCCGTAGTCTTTCCCGATCTTTTTTTGAATGGGTTTCATGTCTGCTACGCGAACGCCGAACAACGGCTCGCGCATGCCGTGCCGCAACAGGATGCTTTTTATTTGCGGATCGCCCAGCTTCTTCAACTCGGTCATGATCTGTGTTACCGTCATAGCACCTAAAAGATAGGAAAATTTCGCGGGTCAGCCCTGGGCTTTTTTGGCCTTGCCCAGGCCCACCTTGTAGTCATCGGGCGTACCGCTGATCTTCAGGTTGATGAAATGGATCCGCTTGGCCTTATCCCTGTATTCGATCGCATCGACCTGGTCAGGGTTGACCTCCTCCTGTTTCTTGCCGAACAGTTTGTGCCAACCGGCGGACGTGACCAATTTCAGGGGAATACGGATATAATACTCCATGTGCATGTCCATCGATTGAGTCCCGGCGATCTGCATGTACCCGATCGAAGAATTGATGTTCATATCCGGAATGGTCAGCGTGCCGTTCTTCAGCGTCAACGAGTTTTGCAGCGTATCGAACCGGATCCTGGACAGGTTTTTGTCCTTGAAATAAGTGGACATGGCCTGCATCGGGGCGAAGTTCACTAGTTCGCCATTGACGATCTCAACGTCCATCTGCGCCTTTGTCTCGTCGATCACGGGTGTCAGATCGGGATGTACGCGGATATAGCTCTTGATCTGCCCGCTGAATATCCCCCTGATGTTCTTGTTGATGACATAGTCCTGACCCAGATGGTCCGCCTTCAGCATCAGTTTTTCGAGATTAACATCTTCCACATTGATCCGGCTCCTCAGATAGATCTTATCCGGATTGCCGCCGTTGAAATGGGCGCGTGCGGTGATCGTGCCGCCCGCCATCGCCATGCTCAGCGTGTCCAGGTAGAGCTGTTGGTTTGTTTGCATGCGCAGCTTCGTCATCAGCTGCTTGATGCCGAGACGGTTGTACCTGAGCCTGCCGATATCGATCGAAGCGTTGAAATCGATGAACGGGATGTTGAAGATGTTAAAGCCGTCGTCATGCGCAACCGCTTCGGTAACCGGTACGGGTCCGGCCGCCGCGGGCTCTCTCGCCTCGATGATCTTCGTTTCTTCCTGTTCCGTCGTTTGCACCTCTGCGAGGTAATGGTGCAGCTGGTCGAGGTCCAAAAGGTGCGAATTGAACTGGAAGAAGTTCAATTTCTTTCGCCGCACCGTATCCTTACCGGTATACAGCCGCATCGACAGGTCGAAATCGCTGTTCCCGATGCGGCCCCTGAGCGTGTCGATCCTGACGAAATGATCGGTCCCCAACTTGATGTTCCCGCTGATGCTGTCCATCCGGATCGACAGTTTTTGCAGCGCCCCGGAGATATTGGCTATTTTGATATTGGCAAACCGGAAAACGGAGTCGTACCGCAGCTCGCTCTTCGAACGCAGCCAGATACCCGTCGCGACCTCCTGCTGCAGGTCCTTCGGGACATATTGGTAACCGGTGCTACCGAGCAGGTCGTTCAGCGCCAGCCGTTTCGATTTCAGATCGAAAGCGATCATCGTCTTCCCTTTCTTCACCCTGGCAAACCATAACGGATAATTGTTGACCCGGCCGCGGAACTGGATATCGCTGCTGTCCAGTTGTCCGCTGAGACCGCGCAATAAAAGCGAGGTGTCGTTGATGGTCAGCTGACCGCCGAAGTCGTGGAAGGCGTGCGGATATTTCTTAAACGAAGCCTCGAAATTCGAGACCTTGAAGATACCTTTCGGCAGCGGGTTCGGATGACGCAGCTCGTCGACCGAGGTCTCCACCGACAGATCGAGGTTCAGGTCCCTGACCTCTTCGTTGGCTTCGTCGGCCAGCGCCGTATCCATTGCCGAATCGGAAGCGAACAGTTCTTTCAGGATCATCCTGCTGCTGCCGAGGCTCAGGTTCAGCTTCACCGGTTTTTCCTGGTGATGGAACAGCGCGGGCAGATCGCTGAGCGACCCGTCCAGGTGAAAATCGGAATGCCCGAGATGGAAGAACAGCGTGTCCAGCCGGACAGCGCCATCCTTCATGATAGCATGCAGGTTCAGCTGTCGGATCGTATACGGATAATTGGGAATCCGAAAGGTCAGATTGGTCACCCGCAGCTCACTTTGGATACCCTGCGTCAGCTGACCCATTTCCTGTTCGGGCGCACCGATATCCACCAGGTCCTTGAAGTTCATTTTCAGATGGATATGACCCGTCAGCCGCTGCAGATCGCGGATACCCAGGAAATCCCCGATAAAGCCGAGCTCGAGATCCGAATTCACCTGCATCATGATCTTCGGATCGGCAAAATTGCGCATGATGAAATTGCCGCGGAAAAGACCTTTTCCCGGCCGGGCGTTCATATCCAGCAGCCGCAGCTCCGAGGTTTGCAGACTATGGCCCGGGCCATTGGTATAAAAGCCTTTGAAGGCCAGCGAATCGAGGTTCTTTTTCGCCAGCGTGTTGTGCAGCCACGCGTTGCTGCAGGCGAATGAAAGCTCGATCAGCGGCTGCTGTCCACCACCGACGGGCCCTTTTATGTTCCCTTCGAACGCCAGGTGCCCATCGTACCGAAAATGTTCCAGCTCCTTGTTGACACTTTCGGGCGCAAAAGCGAAGAGTTGGCGGAGATCGGGTTTATCGCCCGAAAAATGGAGATCGAGCAGGTTGCCATGCTGCAGATCGGCCGTACCGGCCACCGTGAAGACGGCCTCCTCGAGCTGGATGCGCCCTTTCGGAAGACGGACCAGTTTCGAGGCCTTGTCGTAGCTCATCTGGATATTCGCTTCGACGCGCTTATGGCGGAAGAGCGTGGTGTCGCCCGACCAGCTGTAGTCGATCAGCATTTTTCCGTCCAACCCGGCATCGATCAGCCGGTCGTTGTCGCGCAACGCAGCCTGTATCCGGTCGATGTGCGTGACCAGCCGCCGCCCCTGCCCGCGATCGAGATACGAGACGGTCATATTTTTCAGGACCAGCTTGCGGATGTCCAGGTCCAGGCCCCCGTCGGAGCTGGGCGCGGCGTGCGTCGTATCGGGAGCCATCCGGCTCGCCGCCACGATGTTCAACTGGCCGTCGGCCAGCCGGATGAGGTCGAGGTGTCCGTTCTTCAGCGCGATAGCCCTGACCCGGTACCGCTGTTTGAGTACATCGGGCAAACTGAATCCGACATAGAGCCGTTCGGCCTCATAGAGCGGCCGCGCGCCGGGTAACTTGTTCGGATAGAACCGCACCTGGTTCAGACCGATCGAGATATAAGGCCAATTCTGAAAAATCGAAATGTCGCTTCCGCCAACGGTGAGTTCACCCGGAAGCCGTTTGTTCAGTTCGCTAACGGCTAATTTTACGAGACGTTGTTGCTGCGAGTACAGGATACCGGCAGCAATACCGACCAGGAGCAGAATGCCGGCGATGGGAAAGAGGAGAAGACGGATTACCCTTTTGCGCGTTTTCGGTGTCATAGGTAGTATTAGAACGATGCAACCGCAAGATAAGTATATCCTGCGGTTGGGGGTCATCCGGCGGTCATCCAGTGGTCATCGGTCGGTCATCCGGCGGTCATCCACGCGCGGGCAAGGGCAAGTCGGCAAAGCGATGTAATTCATCGCGCGGATGACCGTTGGAGCGTCGGCCACGCCGGGAAAAGCCATCGCCTATAGGACCCGGCTGCTGCAGATCAGGGTCATGCAGAAGAGCGTGCCGCCGGGCAGCGGGATCGACTGGCCCACGGCCTTCACGCCCAGCCACAGCAGGCGGTTCCAGGCCCGTTACGGTGAAAATGCCCAGCGGAACGGTTCTATGGTGTGAAATCCCGGCCGACCGGCCTTGCGGCTCCGGTAAACCTATTGATATTTCCGGTAAAGA
>DASZYU010000069.1:0-5059 GCA_035545215.1 Puia sp. | reverse complement strand
CTTGTGGTGAGGCGCCTTTTTTTAGCGGATCCTTTGGCGAAAAGGCTCCAGGAACGTGCTTTTAACCTGTCCCGACCGGAGGATATACCCCGCCCACGCGATCGTGCAAACGGCGGAACGGACGAGCGCGAGGATCAGAACGGACCGGTAACCGACGATCGAAGCCGGAATGGGCATGACATAGAACAGCACGAGCAGGAGCAGCCGGCCGGATAAGAGTATACCGGCATACCAAAGGAACATCCTTGGGAAGATGTCTCTTTTTTTAATGAACCAGAACAGCAGAATGGCTGCTCCGGAAATGAGGGTCAGCTGGATCGCCAATTGGGTCAGGTAGAGATACTGCAGCGAAATGCCGCCGGCGTTGCCATAGACTTCCCAACTGGTATCGCTGAAATAGCCGGCCTGAAGGAGGCGGGTCACTTCGAGTACCAGTACAGAGGCGATGCTGATGCCCAGCAGGATGAGCCAGCCTCCAAGGGGATAGCCGGAACCCGCAGCATACAGCGTCTCTTCGCTGCGCGTATTGAGGTACTGGAACAACCGGAAGAACAGCAGCGAAAAGAAGAAGGTCAGCCATATGGCCGGCCAGCACGCTTTCCAGTCTCCCAGCGACAGGTGTGCCGGAGCCGTTGCATCGGGCGAGGGGTTGCGTTCGCCAAAGGAGCCGCCGGCATCCGGCGCCCTGGTTAACCGGAACGATATCTTCTCATAGATGTTCTTGTAATCCTGTTTGTACGCGCCGACGGATGCCGCCGGAATATGATCGTCGAACGTCCTCAGGCTGTAGTGAAGCGATATATTATTGCCGACCCTGACCGGTTCGAAATCGAATTGGTACGCGTCGTTTTTTATGTGCAGCTCGTCGAAACTCCAGCTTTCGGGCAAATTGAGATCCAGCGTATAGTGCACATTGAAAGGGTAGGGCAGCGCGATCGGGACATTGTCTGGCGCATCGGAAGGATCCGGCAGATTTTGTTCGAGTATCCTGACGGTGAATTCGAAATATCGCCCGCCGTTGCTGCCGGTCTTCCACAGCGGCGGCATGCAATAATGTTTCCTTACCGTCACCATATTTTTTTCGCTGTCGTCGGTAAACGCGAAAGCGCGGTCCTGGCGGACCTCGTCGGAAATAGTGGCGTAATACTTGCGGTAGATGGCTTCGAGGTCCTTTGTACTTTTTTCCGAAAACATGCTACGGATATCATCGGCAGCCGCGCCGGTGTAAACAGACGTGACGGATAGGTGCGAGCTGTCATACCACGGGGCGTCCAGCGTCTCGATAATGGAGTAGTCGTTGATCTTTCCCGGAGTTACGGGCTGCAGGCCCGATTCTCCTTCGCGCAGAACAAGTGCATAGCCATAAGCGGGGAGGAAGAGATCGGCGAACTGTCCCCTTTGTGCGGTAAGCGTAGGGTCGATGAAGTCGTATTTTCCGTCGGGCCGGCGAATGGCCACGATGGCGTGGTCGAAGGCTCCGGGCGAGGGCGCGACGGTATTCAGGCGGCTGCGCGTTTCGGTGTTGATCAGCGCCACATAGGCGGGAATGTCTTCGTGCCGAAGAATGGCTGTGAGCAACAGCGCTTTGTCCTTGCAGTCGCCGAAGCGACGTTCGAAGACGGCTGTGGGGGGATGGGGGCGATGGGTATTGGTACCGATCTCCAACCCCAGGTAGCGGATCTCGTCCTGGACGAAACGCAGCGCAAGGGAGGCAAAAGCAACCTTATCGCCCTGGGAGCGCGTTTTCCAATCGGAGACCTTTTGTTGAAGGGCCGGCGGGAGTGGATACTTATAGTGATTGAACGTTTTGAGGCCCCAGTCGACGACGGACGGCCAGCCTTCGAATTCGGTGACATAGACGGTCGGATAGCTGTTGAACCAGGAGGGGATATTCGATCCGGACCGCGTGTCATCGGCGTCGATCGACGGGTTGTCCCAGGTGTAGATGAGCGTTTTGTCGTGGCGGTGTTCGACCGGGCCGGGGGCATGATTCGTCGTGCGGAAGAACAGGGGCCTGTCCGTGGTGGTAATGATCGTTTTAAAATAATTACAGACAGCGGTTTCGCTGCTGAGGGAGAATTCATCCGAATATTTGTTGCCGAACACGGGGTTAAAGCCCACTACGGAAAATGCGACGTCGATCCGGTCCCCTTTGCGGACATCATCCAGGGTCAGGAATGCCCTTTTTAGTCCGTTGTATTGAAATTCATCAGCGTCCGTCTCTTCCTGAACTACTTTGATCCGCGAGGTCCTGAGCCGGTGGATAACCATGCCGTCGCGGATGATATCGATGCGGTGAAAGACGACGTGCTGGAATTGCGGGGAGAAAGTGACCGAGACCTCCGATGCATACTGGACGCCGGATCCATTGACGATGTGCCGGATATAATGAGTGAATTCGGTATTGCGGGCGAGATTGCTTTGGAAATCGAGCAGGTCGTAGTAATAGCCGTTGCTGATGTCTTCGACGGAAGGCCGCTCGTTCAGACGGGGATGGTTGTCATAAAGCCATCCGGGCAGGGAGCCGGATCGTACGTTGGGATGGGCGGACAGACGTAGCGTAAGGAGTATGCCCGATATGAGCCATAAGGTACGCATGAATAGGGGTCATTAGCGGATTAAATCTACAAAATAAAAAAGGGCCAGGATAGAAATCCAGCCCCGTTTTTAAATCCAATATCCTATGAAAAACCGAGTAGGATAGATCAAGCTGCGTGCCGGAAGGGGTACTAAAAAAGGGAGGCAAAAAAACTTTTTTACCGATATGATTGCCAGTCATTTACATTCGATATCGCATCTTTATGCGAAAGGGGCGGGTGTGGGGAATTGTCCATTTTATCCCACAGCAGGAAAAATTTTCCCAATGCAGGAAAATGGGTGCGGGACGGAGGTGATGGTGCGCCGGGGAAGCGATGGTTGGGACCGAAGGGCCGCAGGACAGATTAAAAAAAACATTAACTTTAAAAGGAAGCAGGTCGTCATGGGATGGAGGCCGGTCATAGCATTGTTGTTCGTTTTACTATTCCGTTGTTCTTCGCTTTATGCCCAGCAGGTGTCGTATTGCGAGCCGTACAGCGATAGATTTACCTTGCGCCAGGAGATGCTGGGTAAGCTGGGGGATTATTTTTGGGTCTCTGCGATCAGCAGGAGGAAAGTGGCCCGCCACAGTAACGAGTCCAATGAGGAGCGGAACTTCGTCATCTACGATCCGCGGATGAATGTCGTGAATGTCATTCCGGACCCGACGTATTCCAGCAGCTCGATCAAAGAATACCTGGTGATCGATGAGGATCATCTCGACCGGCTGATGCTGCTCAACAGCGACAACAAAGAGGTGGAAGCGCGGCTTCAACGCTACGGGCCTGACGGGCTGCCGGCGGGTCCGGATCACAACGTAGCGGTCTTCCCTTTCAATGAGCCGGGCAACAGCTTTATCCTCGTACGGTCGCAGGACAGGATGAAGATCCTGCTGCTGGGTTTCGAATTCACGTCGATGGGCGTCCCGCGTCTGCACGCCCTTTTGTTCGATCGGGACTGGCAGTTGCTTTCCGATCGGGTGTACAAGCATCCACAGCTGTCGCAGCCGATGATCCAGGATGACTACTCCGGTTATCCGTTGGAAGACTTCAATGCGGGACCGGTCAAACTCGCGGACAACGGGGACTGGTTGATGTTATCGCCCTCCAGGGTCAATCACAATTACCTTTTGTATCATTTTGCCGCGGCTGATACGGCGGTCATCTGTAAGGAGATCAATATGCCGGGGACCTCTTCGATGGAAGACGTCTGTCTTTCGCTGGACAACTCGAATGGCGAGGCCGTTGCGGGCATCTTGTCGACGTTCCATTATGCACCGCTGAAAAATGTGCAGGTCGTGCATTATTCGATGGTCACCCACAACTTCAGCTTTGATTCTTCCTACCGGCTGTCGACCCTTGGCGGAAAGCGCGTGCGCAACGAGAACATCGTGAAGGAGAGTTTTGTAGCCGTCCCGGGGCGGGGCTTTTTGTTGTTGAAAGAGTATGGCCGGCCTTTTACGGACGAGCAGTTGGATGAGGAAGATTATGATGAAGGATGGGACCCGGCGCTTCTGTTCGCTTCCAACGACATTCCGGACCAGACTGTGGGTCCATCCTTGTTGCGCCATCTGCCGGAGCCGAAGTACGGATATGCGCGTTACCGGTCGACGGTGAATCCGCCGTTCCATGACCGGGGGGACCTGAGCCTGTATTATTTTCCCGCCGGGCGGAAGGACAGTTGCTGGAGCGGGATGATCAGCCAGGAGCAGATAACCGAATTGAATTCACCGAACCTGTCCTACATGATGGTGCCGATGTATAACCGGCTGGTGTTTCTGTACAACAGCTTTGTGCACGGGGAAAAAGTGTATGCATCGACCACCGTCATCGACCCCTCGGGAAACCAGGTTACCAATGAAGGGATCCTGTTCTGGGGTTTGAAGAATATACTCAATTTCCAGCAGGCCAGACAGGTGGCGCCCGACCAGGTGGTGATACCTTATGACATTTATGTCAACGGCACTGCCAACGGGAAGGTGGGTTTTGCGGTGGTGTTGTTCCGGTAGACGGCAATAAAAGAGCCTGGACGATTCGCCAGGCTCCATGGATCGATCCGGACGCGATCAATGCCGCGGTTCGCTGGCTTCCAGCAGTTGCTTCAGATAGTCGCCCCAAACGGTGGGGTTGGAATGCGTACCATGACCCGATGTCTTTTCGGACCATGGTATGAGGATATATTTGCCCTTCGGCACCAGCCGGATATCCCTGTCGAGGATGCCCAGTTCGGGTGGATTGACCTCGTCGTCCGCGGAATTGACGGCATAGAAGACGCATTTGATCGAGGACAGTTTGGGTTCGGGGTTGTAGGTGCGGGAGGCGTCGAACGCATAGATCATATCGTTGGCGTCCTGGTGTTTGATGAAGTTCCCGGAAGCGAGGTCGTAGGCTTTTTCCGACTGTTCGCGCGTCGGATCCCTTTTCTGCATGTTATACGGACTGCTGGTCATCCACATCATCGAAGTATATGCGCCGCGAAGACC
>DASZYU010000068.1:0-5186 GCA_035545215.1 Puia sp. | reverse complement strand
TCACATAGAAGAAGGCGATAAGATCGCGCTCGTCGCACGCAACGGCAGCGGCAAATCCACCCTCCTCCGGATACTGGCCGGAAAAGACACGGCCGATGAAGGCACGGTATGGATCCACAAAGATGTCACGGTCGCGCTGTTCGAACAGGAACCCTCCTTCATGGAGGACCGGTCCATCCTCGATAATATCTTCCATCACGACCATCCCGTCATCAACGCCATCAAGGCTTATGAAGACGCCAGCGAAACCGCCGACCCCGATCTCCTCACCCGGGCTATCATCCGCATGGATGAGCTGGGCGCCTGGGATTTCGACTCGCGCGTCAAACAGATCCTCGGCAAGCTGAATATTCACTTCCTGCAACAGACCGCGGGCACGCTTTCCGGCGGTCAGCGCAAACGCGTCGCACTCGCCAAAACCCTCATCGACATCGGGTTCGAACACAAACACGTCCTGCTGATCATGGATGAACCTACCAACCACCTCGACGTGGAAATGGTCGAGTGGCTGGAACATTACCTCAACCAGGAAAAGGTCACCCTCCTGCTGGTGACCCACGACCGCTATTTTTTGGACGCCGTCACGAATGAAATCTGGGAGATGGACGACATCGCCCTCCACGTGTATAAGGGCGACTACGAAAACTACCTCGAAAAGAAAGCGTCGAGAATGGAAAGCGAAAGTGCTTCGGTCGAAAAGGCGCGCAACACCTACCGCAAGGAGCTGGAATGGATGCGCAAACAGCCAAAGGCGCGCACGACCAAAAGCAAGAGCCGGCAGGATAATTTCTATGCCGTCGAGGCCCGCGCCAAACAGCGCATCGAAGACCAACAGCTGGAGCTCCAGGTGAAAATGAACCGGCTCGGCGGTAAGGTGGTCGAGCTGAAAAAGGTCTACAAAAGCTGGGGCGACAAGACGATCCTCAAAGGCTTCGACTACACCTTCAAACGCGGCGAGCGCGTAGGCGTCATCGGCAGGAACGGCGTGGGGAAATCCACCTTCATCAACATCCTTCAGGGTATTGAACCCGCCGATAGCGGCAAGATCAACATCGGCGATACCGTCATCTTCGGCAATTATTCGCAACAGGGCCTCGTCATCAAAGAAGACATGCGGGTCATCGAGTTCGTAAAGAACATTGCAGAACATTTTCCCTTGGCGTCGGGCGGCTCGCTGAGTGCCGCCCAGTTCCTCAATCTCTTCCTTTTCCCGCCGGAACAACAGTACACCTACCTCTCGAAACTCAGCGGCGGCGAGAAGCGCCGGCTGCACCTGCTGTCCATCCTGTTCCGCAACCCGAATTTCCTGGTCCTCGACGAACCGACCAATGACCTCGATCTGCCGACGCTCGGCATCCTGGAAAATTTTCTCAGCGAGTACCAGGGCTGTCTGCTCATCGTCTCGCACGACCGGTATTTCATGGACAGGCTCGTCGATCACCTCCTCGTGCTCGAGGGCGACGGCGTCATCCGCGATTTTCCCGGCAACTACTCGCAATACCGGGAATGGCTGAAAGACCAGGAGCCCGACACGGTGGATCCAAAACCGGCACCCGATGCAAAAACCGCCCCCCCTCCCACCGGCCCCGCCAAACGGCAGCTAACATATAAGGAAAAACGAGAATTCGAGGAATTAGAGCGGTCGATCGCGCAACTCACCCTGGAAAAACACGAAGTCACCGAAAAATTGAACAGCGGCTCGATCCCTTTCGACCAGTTGCAACAACTGTCCATTCGTATCGGCGAGATCAGCCAGCTCCTCGACGATAAGGAACTACGCTGGCTCGAACTCAGCGAGATCGGCGCCTAGCGCGGTTCGACCGCTCATCCAAAAACGCCGGCACTCCGTCCGAAATAGACACCGGGACGTTATATTTGGTCTATGAGAAAAATCTTGGCCGCGGCCTCCTTCTGCATTGCCTTCGCTGCGCAGGCTCAAAAAATTCCGGACGCACGTCCGTTTGCCAAAACCATCACCGCCGACGATCTCAAAAAACACTTGTACATCGTTGCAAGCGCCGATTTCGAAGGCCGCGAGACGGCCACCGAAGGCCAGCACAAAGTGGCCGACTATATCGAGAACCATTTCAAATCGCTCGGCCTCCAGCCCGGCAACGGCGACCATTTCAAGCTCCCCTACCCCGTATACCAGGATTCTCTTGAAAGCGCGTCGCTTTCGGTGGGCGGTCAGTCGTTCACGCTGAACCGCGATTTTTTCGCGCCGGTGAGCTCCAACAACAATCTCACCCTGCTTGGCAGCGAAGTCGTTTTCGCCGGCTATGGCATCGATGACTCGACGCGCAACGACTACAGGGACCTGAACGTCCGCGGCCGCATCGTCGTCGTCCTGAACGGCAATCCTCCCGGCGCCCCGGCTCCCACCGGCCGCCGCCGGTTTGGCCCGACCAAACAGGACTTCGCTCAACGCAATGGCGCAGCCGCCGTCCTGATCGTTTGGAAAGGAGATCGCGTCCCGCCGCAATTGACGGCGCCGAGAGGCAATATGACGGTGACCGAATACCGCCGCACCAATCCGATCGATAATTTTTACATCAACGACAAAGTAGCACAGGCGATCTTCGGCGATGACTTCGGCAAGCTGGAATCCGGTGCGCCGATGCCGAAGGTCTATACGGCCGACATAAAACTGTCGCTGCAAAAAACGACGCGTCAGCTCGAAGCCAGCGATGTCCTCGGTTTCCTGCCGGGCACCGACCTGAAAGACCAGATCGTCGTGATCTCCGCGCACATGGACCATCTCGGGAAACGCAACGGCGAGATCTACTATGGCGCCGATGACGACGGCTCCGGAACCGTCAGCGTCCTCGAACTGGCCAGCGCTTTCGCCAAAGCAAGAGATGCCGGCAAAGGCCCGCGGCGGAGCATCCTCTTCCTGGCCAACTCGGGAGAAGAAGAAGGCCTCTGGGGTTCCGCGTTCTACACCGATCACCCCACCTACCCGCTGGATCACACCACCGTCGATCTCAACATCGATATGATCGGCCGCGTAGACCCGCATCGCAACTACGGCGACTCGATGAATTATGTCTATGTCGTCGGCAGCGACAAACTGTCCACCGACTTAAAGCCGATCAGCGAAGGGGCCAACAAGAAATACACGAAGCTTGAGCTCGACTATAAGTTCGACGATCCGAAAGACCCCGAACGCATCTACTACCGCAGCGACCATTTCAACTTCGCCCGCAAAGGCGTTCCCATCATCTTCTATTTCGACGGCATCCACGCCGACTACCACCGGCCCACCGATACGCCGGATAAGATCGACTACGAATTGTTGGCGAAAAGAGCACAGCTGGTCTTCTATACTGCCTGGGATATGGCCAACCGGAAAGACATGCTCAAACGCGATATCCCGCTGCCGGCGCTGAGCGCCACCCGGTAAAGGGCTATTTGATGATCCGGTAACACCAGCGGAACAGCTTCCGCTGGAAATCGAATGGAGTGGTGGCGTTGGTAATATCCTTTATCGACGCCGCCTTTATTTTTTCCCGCTCGAGTTCAAAGCGGCGGTAATTGGTGCTGAAGTACAGGACGCCTCCCGGCGTCATCGCGCGCAATGCCTGGTCGATCAGTTCCACGTGATCGCGCTGGATGTCGAGAAAATCCTTCATCCGCTTGCTGTTGCTGAACGTCGGCGGGTCCATCACCACGAGGTCATAAAACCGCTCGGGCGCATCGCCGAGCCACTGTTTGACATCCGCATGGATGAACCGGTATGCACCGCCGCCTTCAATGCCGCTCCCACCCGCGGCGCCCGAACCCACACCTTCCCGCGAGCCCCCACCCGCGCCCAGCCCCGTATTCAGCGCCATATTGGCCTCCGCCCACGCAAGATACGTCTTCGACAGATCGACCGAGTCTACCCGCGACGCACCGCCGGCCGCCGCATACACCGAAAAAGACCCCGTATAACAAAATAGGTTCAACACCCGCTTGCCATTTGACTCCGCGCGGACCATGCCCCGGGTGATACGATGATCCAGGAACAAGCCCGTATCGAGATAATCGGTGAGATTGACCCGAAACGATAAGCCGGCCTCCCGGACCACAAAGAATTCCTCTTCACTCGCCAGCTTCTCGTATTGATCCTGCCTGCCCGCCTTGCGTCGCCGCTGACGGAAATAGATCTTCTCATCAGGCGTCTCAAGCACTTCGCTGATGGCGGGGATGCAAGACTCGAGCCATCCGGCATGCGCTTCGTCCGACATCCCGTGCCGGCGCTGGTATTCGGCGAGATACAACTTGTCCTCATACCGTTCGATACAGAATGGGAACTCGGGAAGATCATGGTCATAGATCCGGTAGCAGGTAATCCCCTGCCGCCGCGCCAGCCGGCCGATGTGACGATAGTCCTTCGTGAGCCGGTTGCGAAACATCTGTAGCTTTTCATCCTGCATGCGCGATCGGTTTGGTTTGTTGCAACAGCCGCCTGAACCCTGCCACGGACAATAGACAAACGCCGCTGACCACCCACCACAGCGGCCGGAAACCCCAGTGCTGCGCAATCCCGGCGCCCCCGGCCGGTCCGACGACCTGCGCCGTAGACCAGGCGATCGTATACAAACCCGCATATTGCCCCCGGTTGGACGGACTCGTCCTCGAGATCCAAAACGAATTCATGAAAGGCATGGCCGTTATCTCACCCGCGGTCATCAGGAGCATGCACAAATAAGGCATAAAGACCGAAAGCGGCAGGAGATCCAGCAGACAATAGGAAACACCGACCAGGAAAACGCCGCAACAAATATAGAACAGCGACTCGCGCCGGCCCTCCAGTTTGAACACGAGCACCATCTCGAAGAGCGTGATGAGCAGCCCGTTCAAGGTCATCAATAGCCCGATCATGTACTCGGGAAGACCCAATGTCCGCTTGTAATAGACCGGCAGCACCGAAAACATTTGAAAAAAGGCGGCTGCGAAAAGGATCGTGCACACGATGAAAAGGATGTAGATCCTGTCCTTATAAGCCGACCTCGCGGGCGCTCCCGCGGTTCCCGCCGGTGACCCCGACGCAGTGACGGCCGAAGGAGTCAAGAAAATACGCAGCAGCAGCGCCGCAACCAGGTTGGTGGCGCCGTCGACCCAGAACAAAAGGTGATAATTGATCGAAGCGAGGATGCCGCCGATGGCGCCCCCTACCGCCCAGCCCAGGTTGATCGCCAGCC
>DASZYU010000067.1:0-36642 GCA_035545215.1 Puia sp. | reverse complement strand
CGGGCTGACCACCGACATGTCGCTGACCGGCTGGGACCTCATCAACGCCGTACGCACCGAGAGACGCCTCGAGCTCGCCTTCGAAGGTGACCGTCTCTATGACCTCCGCCGGTGGAAGGACCAGGCCGGTAAACCGGTCATCGAAGACGTGCTCGGACCGAACGGCAGTTTCGTAAAATACAACACACAGCTCAGCACTGATGTCTTCGAGACGCACAACACGATCGAGACGCAGAGCAAGGGCGCCAATTTCAATCCCGCCATTCATTTGCTCTGGCCGATCCCCACGAGCGAGATCGTAGCCTCGGGCGGGGTGATTAAGCAAAACCCGGGATACTGAGTGTCCTGAATGAATGTTAGATTCAAATTAGTTCTTTGATTTTAAATGTTCAATGCTCGGCAAACGATGATGGCAGGCCCATCGGCGCGGCTTTCAGGAGCAGCGGCCAAACCACCTTTAGCTGCTGCAATTAAGAGTTGTGGTAGTGAGCATCAAAGGAGTAAGGCATAGTAAATATGTCAGGTGTGTGTTAAGAAGACGAACAAATGTGAACTGTCATCCGAGGCGTCGAAAGGGTTAGACGATGTCAAAACCAAGGTCCAGTATCGTCCTTGGGATTAGCAGCAAGGTCACCTGATTACTGTTGCTGCGACATCCGGCGTATAGACAGCGTGAGCTTAACACAGGCGGTTGCCGGGAACAGGAGAACCTGTCGTCGGAATGGCAAGAGAAAATATCAAGCTGCAAGGACAGCAAGATAGAAAGTATCGATGACCGGCACAGGGACAGAAGCCTTTGTAGTAGCGATGAAGCTCCTGTAATGGGAGTGGAGCGAAGGGAGGCTGTTATCAGGTTTTTATTCATGGACGAAAACTGAAGGCGACTTCAGGAGGTACGAAAGTGAGCGAAACAAAACCGTTTAGTATTAGTCGGCGACTGGTGAGTCTGGCCTATCAGAAGGTAAGATCGAACCGGGGAGCCGGGGGCGTGGACGAAGTAAGCCTGGATGAGTTCGACAGGGATTACAGGAATCACCTGTACAGACTTTGGAACCGGATGAGTTCAGGAAGCTACATACCACCACCGGTGAAGCTGGTCGAGATCCCGAAGAAAGGAGGTGGACTAAGACCTCTGGGCATACCCACGATAGCCGACCGGATTGCCCAGACCGTAGTAAGAGGGCTATTGGAACCGGGACTGGAGCTGATCTTCCACGAGGACTCCTATGGCTACCGGCCGCGCAAGTCAGCGGTGATGGCATTGGGAAAAGCGCGGGAGCGCTGCTGGAAGCTGAACTGGGTGGTGGACGTGGACATCAAGGGGTACTTTGACAACATTCCGCACGACCTGTTGATGAGAGCGGTCAGCAAGCATTGCCGGACCAGATGGATGCTGTTGTACATCGAGCGGTGGTTAAAAGCGCCGTTGCAGAAACAAGATGGAACAATAGTAGCCCGGACGAAAGGGGTGCCGCAAGGATCGATCATCGGGCCTGTACTGGCTAACTTGTACTTGCATTACTGCATGGACGTTTGGCTGGAAAAGGAGTTCCCCGCGTGTCGGTTCGAGCGCTATGCGGATGATGCGATCATCCACTGTCCCCGGTTGAATGATGCCCTCGTGTTAAAGGCGGCATTGGAAAGGAGAATGGAACAGTGTGGACTGCAACTGCATCCGGAGAAAACGAACATCGTGTACTGCAAAGACAGTAATCGAACGGCGAAAGGAATGCCAAAGACGTCATTTGACTTTTTAGGCTATACCTTCCGGCCGAGGCTGGCGGAGAACGGACAGCGAGGTGAATGGTTCACCAACTGGCTGCCGGCGGTAAGTGGTAAGTCGATGCGGTCGATGAACGAGAAGATGCGGAAGTGGGAAATATTAAAGAGGGGCGACAACACTTTACAGGACATTGCGGAAGCGATCAACCCTGTACTGAGAGGCTGGATCAATTATTACGGGAAATTTTATAAAACAAAACTCAAAAGCTTTATGCACATGATTAACGTAAAACTGGCGAGCTGGGCGAGACGAAAATACAAGAACCTAAGAGCCAGCGAAATGAAAGCGATAAGGTGGTTGCATGGCGTATGCGTGCGACAACCAACTCTGTTCGCCCACTGGTCACTCTTAGGTTCCAAACCAACGATTGATAACCGGAGCCGTGTAACGGGAGACTGTTATGCACGGTTCTAACAGAATCTCGGGCTGCAATGCTCGGGTTTACTTACTAACGATGAAATACATGCGTTACCTGCTGACCTCCGTACTGGCCGTCTCTGCCATATTTCTGTCCTGTGAGTGCGGCAAAACGTCCTCTGGCGCGCCGCCGCCCGGCGGCGACAACAGCTGCACCTTTAACGGTGTCGACACCTGCAACGGCAAACCGGCGCCGCTGACACTCACCGTCGACCTCAATCAGGTGCAGCAGACCATCCACAGCTTTGGCGCATCCGACGGATGGACCTGTAAGTTTATCGGTAAATGGGCCAACGAGTCGAAAAAGAACTACATCGCCGATCTGCTATTCAGCATGGATACGCTCCCCGATGGAAATCCCAAAGGCATCGGCCTCTCGCTCTGGCGGTTCAACATCGGCGCCGGAAGCTACGAGCAAGGGGACAGCAGCGGCATCGCGACGGATTGGAGAAGAGAAGAATGTTTTCTCAATGCCGATGGCACCTACAACTGGAGCAAACAGGCCGGTCAGCAATGGTTCCTGAATGCCGCCCGGCAACGCGGTGTGAGATACACGCTCGGGTTCGCCCTCTCCCCTCCCGTTTCGATGACAAAGAACGGCAGGGCCTACAATACCAGCGGTACGACCAGTCTCAATATCGCCGATGGCCGACTGCCGGATTTCGCCGACTTCCTGGCCGAGACCGCCCAACACCTTCAGTTGGATTACGTGAGTCCTGTGAACGAGCCGCAATGGACCTGGGGAACGGCCGGTGTCACGGCGGGCCAGGAAGGCAGCCAGGCGCAGAATGCCGAGATCGCCGACCTTGTGAAAGCGCTTTCCGCCAAACTCTCCCCCCATGGCGCTTCGGCAAAGACGGTTATCGGGGAAGCCGGGCAATGGGACTTCCTCACCGGTAAAAATTCGGACGGAAGAGGCGACCAGATCAACCAATTCTTCTCCCCGTCCTCGCCGAACTATATCGGCAATGTACCCAACACGCAACACGCGATCTCTTCGCACAGCTATTACACCACTTGTCCGGACAACACACTCATCGAAATTCGCCAGCAGGTGGCTGCCAGGGTGAAACAGGTGGATCCTTCACTGGAGACCTGGATGACCGAATTCGGGATCCTGGGTAACATCTGCGGTGTCCTCAACGGCTCGCCGAGGACCACCGACATCGATTACGGTCTGTATGTCGCCAAAACGATCCACCACGATCTGACGGTAACAGGCGTGACCAGCTGGCAGTGGTGGCTCGCGGTCAGTCCCTACAACTACAGCGATGGCCTGGTTTATATCAACGATCCATCCGGAACGATCAACGTCGACAATTGCAAACTGGATGGCATCGTCCTCGATTCCAAACAGCTGTGGTCGCTCGGCAACTTTTCCCGGTTCATCCGGCCGGGGATGAAAAGGATTGCCGCTTCGATACAGGGCATGGAAGACCCGGCAACCGCCGCGCAGTCACTGATGGTCTCAGCGTACAAAGACGATACCAACAAGACGCTGGTCATCGTGATCGTGAACTATTCCACCCGGCAGGACGACCTTCGGCTCACAGGCGTGAGTGGCCCGGCCGCCGCCAACCTGAATACGTACACGACGGACAGGCAATATGGTTTGCACCGGTCTGAAACGGCCGCGGGCGACATCGTTATCGGTCCGCGCTCCATCGTCACCTTAACCGGTACCTACCAATGATTCTCCGCCGAGCCCTCTCTGCCGTAGCCCTGGTATCGCTGATCGCTTGTCTGGCGATGCCGGCAAAGGCGCAGGCGCCTGCGCCGGTCGTCCTGTCCCTGGCGGGCATTTGGAAATTCAAACTCGACCCCGAAGCCACAGGTGTCAGCAGCAACGGCGTCCAACTGCTGCCACAAATGTCGGATGCGATCACCCTACCGGGCTCGACTGATCAGGCCGGCAAAGGATACCCGACAAGGAGCATGTCATCGCTCCGCCTGACCCGTCTTTTCGAATATAAAGGTGCGGCCTGGTACGAAAAACAGATCCTGGTGCCGGAGGCCTGGCGCGGCAAAGCCATACGGCTGTTTCTCGAAAGAGCGCATTGGGAAACCGAGGTATGGGTCAACGGTCAGCCCGCAGGCAAACGGCAAAGCCTTTCTGTTCCGCATATCTACGATGTGACCCCTTGGATTGTTCCGGGCAGGAACAACACGATCCGCATCCGGGTCGACAACGACAGGATCTATAACATCGAATACAGCCATGCCGTCAGCGCCGAAACCCAGACTAATTGGAACGGCATCATCGGCCGGCTGGAACTGCAGGCTTTCGACCGGGTTCGCATCGGCGACGTGCAGGTATACCCCGACCTCGGCCGCCGGGGAACAGCAGTCCGGATCACCGTTGTCAACGACCTGAAGCTTCCCGTGAAGGGACAGGTCCGGCTTTCGATCGACGGAGAAATGACCATCCCCCCGCTGACGGTACCCTTTTCCGGCCGCGATTCGATCATCGAACTGTCGGGTTTTCTTCCGCTCGGCAACCGGCTCCCGACATGGGACGAGTTCCATCCCGTCCTCCATACAATCGCGGCCGGTCTCACAGCCGCATCGCCACAAGCCGGAAATTTCAGGGACTCCGCACGCGTCCGGTTCGGAATGCGCCAAATACAAACGCAGGGCACACGGTTTGCCATCAACGGCCGGCCGACCTTTATCCGCGGGACGGTCAATTCCGCCGAATTTCCCCTGACGGGTTATCCGGCTATGGACAAAACCGCATGGCTGCATATCTTCTCCGTCTGCAAAGCGTACGGTCTCAATGCCATGCGTTTTCATTCCTGGTGCCCGCCGGAGGCGGCCTTCGACGCAGCCGACGAGACCGGCATCTATCTGCAAGTCGAAAACAGCGACTGGAGATTCACTATCGGGAAAGACAGCGCGGTCGACCGCTTCCTGACAGCCGAAGCCAGGCGGATATTGACCACCTACGGAAACCATCCCTCGTTTGTCTTTTTCTGCGAAGGCAATGAACTGGTGGGACCGTGCGTCGACCGATTCCTCTCCGGGCTGATCGAAATCTGGAAAAAAGACACCCGCCGCCTCTATACCGGAAGTTCCGGTTACCCGGTCGTTGCCGGCAACGACTACAACGACTATTATGGTGCGAGACCGCAACATTGGAAAGAAGGTCTAAAGGGCCGGTTCAATGCCGCTCCGCTGAATACGCGCTACGATTACTCCGACTATGTAAAACGGTTCTCCGTCCCTATGATCACTCACGAGATCGGTCAGTGGTGCGTTTATCCCGGCTTCGACCGGTTGTCACGCTACACCGGCGTGCTGAAACCGTACAACTACGAGCTCTTCCGGGAATCGTTGTCCAGGCACGGCATGTCCGATCTGGCGGAACGCTTCACACTCGCCTCGGGGAGATGGCAGGTCCTGCAAAAAAAAGAAGAGATCGAATCTTATCTCCGGACGGCCGGTTTGGGAGGATACCATCTCCTGCAGCTGAACGATTATCCCGGGCAAGGCACCGCCCCCGTGGGCGTCGTCGATGACTTCTGGGATCCGAAAGGCTATACCAGCGCCGGTGAATTCAGACAGTTCCAGTCGGACCGGGTACCGCTCTTTCGCACCGGGTCATTCGCCTGGACAAACGACCAGCAACTTTCTGGAGACATCGAATTCGCTAATTTCGGCGAGGGAGCCATCGACGGGGCGGTCATCGACTGGGACCTGCAATTCCCCGACGGGTCGACTTATGCAAAAGGTCACACGGCCAGACGATCGATTCCCATCGGCAGTCCTGTCCGGCTGGGAAGCATCCATTCGGGGCTGTCGGGCATCAGGAAAGCCACAAGACTCACGCTGCACCTCCGGTTGTCCGGCACCGATTGTCGTAACGAATGGCAGTTCTGGATCTATCCCCGGTCACTGCCGCCCGCAGACACGACCGGTCTTACGATCGCGTACCGGTGGGATCAGGGCGTAAAAGAGCTGCTGCGGCGCGGAGCCAGGGTATTGTTGCTGGCCGATACGGCAAAGATCGCATCGACGGCCGAAGGCGTTTTCTCCGGTATCTCCTGGAATACGGTTTGGTCGGGAATGCCACCCAATTTGCTGGGCATCCTATGCGACCCGGGACATCCCGCTTTCAGGGATTTTCCGACAGAATACCATTCCGACTGGCAATGGTGGGACCCCGTGCGCCATTCCAGACCCATGGACCTCGACAGCACGCCGGTTGACTTCCGGCCGCTGGTGCAGATGATCCCTGATTGGAATACCAACCGAAAACTGGGCCTGATCTGGGAAGCCCGCGTAGACAACGGACGGCTCCTCGTGTCGGCCATCGATCTGCGCGACAGCCTGGCAAACCGGCCCGTTGCGGCACAGCTGCGCTACAGTCTCGAGCGCTATGCGGCGGGGAACGATTTCCAACCGGCGGCCGCCCTATCAGAGACAGCCATCGACGCACTTTTTAAAAAAGAAGATCATCCATGAAAAAAATGGTTATACCGGTGCTCATTTTTCTGACCTGTCTCGCCCGACCCGCCGCTGCACAGGACAGTTCCTATCTTCGGGACATAAAATCCGAACTGCGACAGAAATGGCCGGCCAACCGGACTATCAATCTCGTCTTTCATGGCCATTCCGTACCCGCGGGGTATGGTCGCACGCCCGACGTCCATACTTTCGACGCCTATCCCTGGCTCGTCGGGGAACAACTGAAAACGGTGTACCCTTATGCCGTCATCAACATCATCGTGACGGCGATCGGAGGAGAGAATTCCGAGCAGGGCGCGGCACGTTTCAAAAAGGATGTGCTCACCCACAAGCCCGATGTGCTGTTCATAGACTATGCACTGAATGACCGGAAGATCGGTCTGGAGCGGTCCCGCCGCAGCATGGAGAAAATGATCCGCGCCGCCCTGAAACGCCATATAAAGATCATCCTGCTAACGCCCTCGGCCGACGAACAGGTCGATCTCAGACAACCCGGCAATGAATTGGAGCTGTTTGCACGACAGATCCGCCGGCTGGCCGAACAGTACGGGATAGGGCTGGCGGACAGCTACGAACGATTCCGGCAGGTGGAAGTGCAGACGGGAACTATCCATGACTACATGGCCCAATCCAACCATCCTAACCGAAAGGGACACCTGCTCATCGCAGACGAAATACTGCGATATTTTCGATAAACAATATCGACTTTATGATCCAACGACCCGCTTTTCATCACGGCTATATCCTCGGCATATCCTTCATATCTGCGCTCGGAGGATACCTCTTCGGCTTTGATTTCGCCGTCATCTCCGGCGCCCTACCTTTTCTGCGCCAGGTGTTCGCATTGACCGACTGGTGGGAAGGGTTCCTCACCGGCTCGTTGGCGCTCGGGTGCATGGCCGGCTGTCTCCTCGCCGGAAGGCTGGCCGATCGTTACGGCAGAAAGCCCGGTCTGATGATCGCGGCCCTGCTCTTCGCGTGCTCATCCCTCGGGATGGCCTTGTCCCCGAGCCTGCCCATTTTCATCGCGACCCGCGCGGCCGCGGGTATCGGCGTCGGAATGGCATCGATGCTGAGCCCGCTGTATATCGCCGAGATCTCTCCGGCGGAGGTCAGGGGCAGGAACGTCGCCATCAATCAGCTGACCCTCGTCCTCGGCATACTGATCACCAACCTGGTCAACTATTTCCTGGCGGCCCGCGGATCCGATGCCTGGCGTTGGATGTTTGGGCTGGGCGTCGCCCCTTCCTCGCTGTTCCTGCTGGGTGTGCTGTGGCTGCCCGAGAGCCCGAGATGGCTCATGAAAGCGGGACGCGAAAAGGAGGCGCTTTGCGTCCTGTCGAGGATCGGCGACGCAGGCTTTGTCGATCGGACGTCCGCGTCGATCTCCGCCTCCCTGAAAGAGGTGAGCATGGTCCGGCTCAAAGACATCTTTTCCCGCGCTGTCCGTCCTGCGGTGATCGTCGGCATCAGCCTGGCGGTCTTCCAGCAGTTTTGCGGCATCAACGTTGTCTTCAACTATACTTCGACCATTTTTCAATTCGCCGGCGCAAATCTCGACCGCCAATTGCTGGAGACCATCTCCATTGGGCTCGTCAATTTTATGTTCACGCTTGTGGCGATGTGGCAGGTGGACAGGCTGGGCCGCAAACCGCTGATGCTTCTGGGTTCGGCGGGATTGGCCATCGTCTATATCGCCCTGGCGCTTTCGTTGCAGCGGCACGCCTCCGCGGGCATCGTTTCGATCTGCGTGCTGACCGCCATCGCCCTTTATGCCACTTCGCTGGCTCCCGTGACCTGGGTATTGATCTCCGAGATATTTCCCAACGGAATCCGTGGACAGGCGACGTCCATTGCGGTCCTGTCGCTTTGGGCAGCTTATTTTGTCCTGGCCTTTACGTTCCCCGTGCTGGCCACGCACCTGGGAGCCTTTGGACCTTTTTACCTCTATGCCGGCATTTGTCTGATCGGCTATCTTTTTATCCGGAGCCGCGTCAAAGAGACAAAAGGCAAGACGCTCGAAGAGATAGAACGATCGCTGATGCAGCATTGACATAATCTTATCATTATCATAAAAAGAACCATTACATGAGCGACGCATCCGTAAGAGTTTGGCAGGAGCAGATCGTGATCCCCACTTATCGCACCGGGGAGCCCGACAAAAACCCTATGTTCTTCGAAAAAAGAGTATATCAGGGTAGCAGCGGGACCGTGTACCCCTATCCTGTCATCGAAAAGATCCACGACGAAAAGACTGCAGTGGAATATATAGGTCTCTTCCTCGAAAACGCTTATCTGAAGGTGCTGATCCTGCCGGAGCTCGGCGGCAGGGTCCAGATGGCCTATGACAAGATCGCCAAACGCCATTTCATCTACCATAACCAGGTGATCAAACCCGCGCTGGTTGGCTTATGCGGCCCCTGGATATCGGGCGGCATCGAGCTCAACTGGCCGCAGCATCATCGACCGACCACCTTTTCTCCGGTGGATTTTTCGATCGAAGAGAACGAAGATGACAGTCGGACTGTTTGGGTGAGCGAGTTGGAACGCATGTCGCGGACAAAAGGCATGGCCGGGTTTACGCTGCATCCGGGAAAAGCTTACCTCGAGATCCGTGTGAAATTATTCAACAGAACGCCGCTTCCTCAGACCTTCCTATGGTGGGCCAATCCTGCCGTAAAAGTCAATGACGATTACCAGTCCGTGTTCCCGCCGGACGTACATGCGGTCTTCGACCATGGCAAACGGGATGTCTCGTCTTTTCCGATCGCAACCGGAACGTATTACAAGGTGGACTATTCCCCCGGCACCGATATCTCGCGCTACCGCAATATACCCGTTCCCACTTCCTATATGGCCATCCATTCCGACTATGATTTCGTTGGCGGTTATGAACACGACAGCCGCGCCGGCGTATTGCACGTCGCGGATCATCATGTCTCACCCGGAAAAAAACAATGGACCTGGGGCAACGGCGACTTCGGAAGGGCCTGGGATAGAAATCTGACGGACGAGGACGGGCCCTACATCGAGCTCATGGCCGGTGTCTATACGGACAATCAACCCGACTTTTCCTGGCTGATGCCCTATGAAGAAAAATCCTTCGTGCAGTATTTCCTTCCTTACCGCGAACTTGGCGTCGTAAAGAACGCGACGAAAGACCTTGTCATGAATGTCGAAAAGGAAGCGGCAGAAGCAGTGGTCAAACTCTTCGCCACCTCGCTGCAAAAGGGTCTCACGGTCCGTCTATGGCACGGCGACCGTTGCATGTTCCAACAGGATGCCGATCTCTCTCCTGAATCCATTTGGGAGATCCGCTGCCCGCTGCCTCTCCAACAGGACATCGGTTCCATCCGCGTACAAGTCTCGGATGGCGCCGGCCGGGCGGTCCTCAGCTTTAAACCCGACAGCGGCAAACAACCCGCTCTCCCCGAGCCCGCAAAAGCGCCCTCCGCTCCGGGCGATATGAGCAACAACGAACAGTTGTACCTGACCGGTCTCCACCTGGAGCAATACCGTCATGCCACCTACAGCCCCGTTGCCTATTACGAAGAAGCGCTCCGCCGCGACCCCGGCGACATCCGCAACAACAATGCGCTTGGCCTCTGGTACCTCCGAAGAGGTCAGATCGCGCGAAGCGAATCTTTCTTCCGCAAAGCCGTGGCGACGCTGACGCAACGCAACCCCAATCCGAACGACGGCGAAGCCTTCTACAACCTGGGACTTTGTCTGCAGGGACAGGGACGGCTGGAAGAGGCTTACAACTATTTCCATAAGGCGTGCTGGAACAGCGCCTGGCAGGATAAAGCATATTTCGCACTTGCTCAGATCGACGCCGCCAATGGAAGATGGGCCGACGCGCTCGAAAACCTACGCCGTTCGCTGGAAAAGAATACCCGCAACGCCAGGGCCATCGCCCTGCAGGCGGCCGTCCTGCGACACGACGGACAAACGGAAGCTTCGCTACGCATCTGCCGCGATGGTCTGCAAAGCGATCGTTTTAACCTGGCTCTCTATTTCGAGCTCTATCGGAACGGCGACCGGACCGCAGAATCCGCCGACGAGTTGCCGTTGAGCAAACTCAGGACGCTGGCGAGAGGCGACATCAACAATTACATCGAATACGCCCTCGATTATGCCGCTGCGGGATTGTACACGGAGGCGATCGGTCTGCTAAAGACGGGCGTTGCAACCGTGCCCTCGGGCCGCCCTGTCCTTCCGATGGCCTGGTATTACCTCGCCTGGTGGCACCATCGGCTGGGTCAGGCATCCGAAACGAGCGCCTGTCTCGAAAAAGCCGTTGAGGCCGGCGCAGGTGTCTTCTTTCCCAACAGGGTCGAAGACATTGCTGTGCTCCAGTTCGCCGCTGCCCTGAATGACCTGGATGCACTTGCTCCCTACTACCTGGGTTGCCTCTGGTACGACAAACGCCAGTATGACGAGGCCATCGAATGCTGGTCGCTGGCGGCCGAGCGTGATCCTGCCTTTCCCACCGTCTTCCGGAACCTGGGTATCGCCTGGTTCAACAAACGCTGTTCTGCGGAAAAGGCGCTGCATTGTTATGAAAAGGCTTTCTCGCTGGATACTTCGGACGCGCGCGTGCTGATGGAGCTCGACCAGCTCCGCAAGCGGCTGAACCAGGACCCCCAGGTGCGGCTTGCCTTTCTCGAGCGCCACCTCCCACAGGTAGCACAGCGTGACGACCTCACCCTGGAACGGGCGGCCCTGTATAATTTCGCCGGAGCGTTCGAGACGGCGCTCGGCCAGGTCACGAACCGCAAGTTCCATCCCTGGGAAGGCGGTGAGGGAAAGGTCTCGGCGCAATACCAGTACAGCCTAACGGAATTGGCAAAGCGAAATATATGGACCGGCCGGTACGATGCGGCGATCGGGCTGTTACAGCGGGCGCAGGAATACCCGCACAACCTGGGCGAAGGAAAACTCGCGGGCGCACGCGAGAACGACATCTTCTACTGGTTGGGTATCGCGCATGAACGCCTGGCTCAACCGGCAGCGGCGAAAGCCTGCTTTCTCCGCGCTACGGAAGGCGATTCGGCGCCCGCTGCAGCCATCTTCTACAACGACACGCCACCCGATAAGGTTTTTTACCAGGGGCTGGCCTGGCGCAAACTGGGCAATCACCAAAAAGCCGAACAGATCTTCGCCAGCCTGGTCCAATACGCGGAGGGCCACGGGCACGACACCGTGAAGATCGACTACTTCGCCGTCTCGCTCCCGGATCTGCTGATCTTCGAGGACGACCTGGACCTTCGCAATGCGATCCACTGCTGCTATATGAAAGGCCTGGGTTTCCTCGGCGCCGGCAGAAAACAGGAGGCCGCCGCCTGTCTCGAGCATGTGTTGAACCTCGACCGCATGCACTTCGGCGCAAAAACACACCTGGCCCTGATCCGGCAATGGCAGGAAGAGGACCATCAATTGAAGACCCAAAATGTAGGATGATGAAAAGGACAATGCTTTTGTTTGCCGCTCTGTATGGTTTGATCCTTGCCGGCCGTGCCCAAACGAGCCTGTCGCTGGCCGGAGAATGGACGGTGAAACTGGATGAACAAAAGGTCGGCGAACGGCTGCAATGGTACAAACATCCCTTTACTCAAAAGATACACCTGCCCGGTACCCTGGATGACGCCGGCATCGGAGACCCCTCACCGCTGACGGCAGACCGGCTCGATAAACAAGTGCTGCTCCACCTGACCCGCCGGCACGCTTATATCGGGTACGCCTGGTACGCCCGCGAAGTGGACATACCGCGAAGCTTCGCGGGAAGATCCGTCGGTCTCCGCCTGGAACGTGTCCTGTGGGCGACACGTGTGTGGGTCGACGGACGTGCAGCCGGCAGCCGGGAAAGCCTTTCCACGCCCCACCGGTACGACCTGACCGCATACCTGAATCCCGGCAAACACCTGCTGGTCATTCGCGTCGATAATTCCAGACGGTACGATCTGTCGATCATGAACATGGCCCACGCCTATACGAACGAAACTCAGATCATCTGGAACGGGATACTGGGCCGGATCGAGCTCGTCGCGGACCCGCCGGTCGGCATCGCATCGCTGGCGGTCTATCCCTCGTTAAAGGACAAGCGCCTGGCGGTAAATGCGTTCTTCCGGGGCAGCCATTCTCAGCCGGTACATGGTACCCTGGTCGCAAGGGTATTCGACGGACATCGTCGCCTGATGGCCACCCGGCAGACGGAAATCAACCTTCCTGCCGGCGACACAGTATCGACCATCAGCGTGCCCATCCCCGGTTGCGGCGAATGGGACGAGTTTCATCCCCGGCTGTATTCGGTCCGGGTGCAATTCCGGAGGACCGGGTCGAAGACCTCCGGCGAGGCCTCCGCCCGGTTTGGATTGCGCGAGCTGAGCAACAACAACGGCCGCCTTTGGATCAACGGCAGGCGGCTCTTCCTGCGCGGCACGCTCGAATGCGATATCTTCCCGCTGACCGGTCATCCCCCCATGGACCAAAAAGGCTGGCTCAAGGTCTTTACCACCGCAAAAGCCTATGGCCTCAACCACCTGCGGTTCCATTCCTGGTGTCCTCCCGAAGCGGCCTTCGCAGTCGCCGATTCTCTGGGTATGTACCTGCAGGTGGAGCTGCCTTTCTGGAACAAGAACGCGGGGCTGGACCAACGGTTGAATACCTTCCTCGAAGAAGAAGCCGGGCGCATCAGCCGCGAATACGGCAACCATCCTTCGTTCTGTCTATGGTCCATGGGGAACGAGTTGGAAGGCGATTTTTCCTGGCTCAACGGCATGGTGCGGCGACTCCGCAGCGCCGATCCCCGGCATCTGTATACGTCCACCACGTTCACGTTCCAGGCGGGTCACGGGAAATGGCCCGAGCCGGGGGACGATTATTACGTCACCCAATACACGAAGAACGGCTGGGTGCGCGGCCAGGGCATCTTCAATTCCTACCCCCCATCCTTCGCCACGGATTATTCGAAGGCCGTCGAAGGCCTTCCCGTACCCATCGTCATTCACGAAATGGGTCAATACAGCGTGTACCCGCGCCTGGCGGAGATCGGTAAATATACCGGCGTGCTGGACCCCCTGAACTTCAAGGCCATCCGGAACGACCTTGCCCGCAAAGACATGCTTGACTTGTCGCCGGCCTTCACGGTCGCCAGCGGTAAATTTGCGGCAAGCCTGTACAAAGAAGAAATAGAACGCGCGCTGAAGACGACGGGCGTGAGCGGCTTCGACCTGCTCGATCTGCATGATTTTCCAGGCCAGGGCACCGCGCTGGTCGGTATGCTGGATGCCTTCTGGGACAGCAAAGGCCTGGTTACACCGGCGCAACACCGTATGTACTGCTCGGCGATCGTCCCCCTGATCCGCTACGAAAAGGCGGTATACCGGAACGACGAGACCTTCGCAGCCGGCGTTGAGGTGGCCAATTTCAGCGACCATGCGCTCAAGGCAAGCGTTCCTGTTTGGACTGCAACGGACGCGGACGGCGATCGGATCGCCGGCGGTCGCCTCACCCCCACCGACATCGCTATCGGTAACGGACAGCCGCTCGGAACCTTTTCGGTCGATCTGGCGAAGATCCATAAAGCCTCCTGCGTGACAATCAGCGTCCGCCTGAAAGGCACACCCTATCGCAATCAATGGCGCATTTGGGTCTATCCGCAGACCCTGCCCGCTCCTTCCCCGAACGGGCGCGACTCCCCCGTATTCGATACCACGCTCGACGATGCGCTGCGGCACCTGCGCGAAGGCCGCAGGGTCCTCCTGAATCCCGACACGCTTTCCATTAATGGCGTGGCGGGCCGCTTTGCCCCGGTATTCTGGAGTCCCGTCCATTTCCCCGACCAGCCGGGCACTATGGGTATCCTCTGCGATCCTCACCACCCCGCCCTCGCCGACTTTCCCACTGAACGCTGGTCCGATTGGCAATGGTGGGACCTCGTCACCTCCTCGAAGACGATGATCCTCGACTCGCTGCCAACCCTGCACCCGATCGTCCGGATGATCGACAATTTCTTCAAGAACCGCCGCATGGGCGATATCATCGAAGCGAGGTTGGGTACCGGCGAACTGGTGCTTGTTTCAATGGACATCACACATGATCTCGACCGGAGGCCGGCAGCCCGGCAACTCCGTTACAGTTTGGAACACTATATGAACGGCCCTGCCTTCGCTCCGAAGACGACACTAAACGCCGGGCAACTGGAACGCATCGTTAGCCCAAAGAGCGAAACCCTGCTGAAAACGGTGAACGACCGCATCCATCGGGCGGCCGCCGAGGTCAGACAATTGATCCGCCGCACACCCGGCGACAGTTTCCCCGAAACCTTCGATCCGCGGAGCGACCGCTACGGCATGGGAGGGCCTTCCTCCTGGATGTCCGGCTTTTATCCCGGAGAGTTGCTGTACCTATTCGAAGCGACCGGAGATACCACCCTCCGGAACGAAGCCCTGCACAAGCTGTTCCCGCTGCAAAAAGAGCAGTACAACAAGGACACCCACGACCTCGGTTTCATGCTCTATTGCTCGTTCGGCAACGCCGAACGGGTCGGTCACAGCGACGACTATACGAAGGTTATACTCAACAGCGCCCGGTCATTGGCCGGGCGTTTCAATGAAAAGGTCGGCTGCATCCGATCGTGGAACTCGGATTCGTCCCGCTTTATGGTGATCATCGACAACATGATGAACCTCGAACTCTTGTTTGCAGGCACCCGGCTATCGGGTGACTCGTCGTTCTACCGAATGGCGGTCCGCCATGCGCTCACGACGATGAATAACCACTACCGACCGGACTACAGCTCGTATCACCTCGTCATTTACGACCCGGTCACGGGCGCCGTAAAAAAGAAGCAGACGGTACAGGGTGCAGGCGATGAGTCGGCCTGGAGCCGTGGACAGGCATGGGGGCTCTATGGTTACACGATGGTATACCGGGAGACCCGCGATCCGCGATTCCTGGAACAGGCCATGCACATAGCAGATTATCTCCTGCCGCGGCTGCCCCCCGATGGCGTTCCCTTGTGGGACTTCGATGCGCCCCGTCTCGCCGGCAGCTCGCCGGCAACGACACCCCGCGACGTATCCGCTGCATCCATCCTCTGCTCCGCGCTGCTTGAATTATCCGAGTACGCCCGTGGCGAAAAAAAGGGAAAATACCTGTCTGAAGCCGCACACATTCTCGAAAGCCTGATGTCGCCTGCCTACCTCGCGGCCAGGGGAGAGAACGGCGGCTTTCTCCTGAAACATGGCACGGGCAACTTCCCAAAACACTCAGACGTCGACGTATCCCTCATTTATGCCGATTACTACTATGTCGAGGCGCTGCTGCGTTACAAAAGGATGGCCGCGCACGACTCCATTCTCGTGCGCTACAACCGTTTCCTCCACGACTCCGGCGCGTTTGAAGGGAGCGCCGCCAAACCCACACCCGCCCCGGACAGCACCGGCCGCTGGGCCGACATCGATTATTCCGATACCCAGCGGGCAAACTGGCAACCGCCGTTACACCTCCAGCGCGTCAGGGCCATGGCATTGCAGTGGTCCGACCCCGCATCCACGCGCTACCACGATCCGGCTTTGTGGCAGTCCATCGTCGTTTCGCTGGACCACTGGTTGAAGAACCGATACAGGAACAGCAACTGGTGGCATAACCAGATCGGCGTCCCGCAATACATGCGCGATATCATCGTACTGCTACGCGATAGCCTCGACACGCAGCGGTTGACGTCCGCGCTGCAGGTCATGGGACAGTACCGCCTGCAGCACAACGGCCAGGGCGCCAACCTGGTCTGGAGCGCGGATCTGGGATTGCATTTCGGAGCGCTCACGGACAACGATACACTGATCCGTAAATGCGCCCGCCTGCTGGCCGGCGAGGTACGCATCACCTCCGGTGACGGTTTGCAACCCGACTACAGTTTTCACCAGCACGGAGCACGTTTGCAGGTGTACCAGTACGGCGCTGCTTATTTGCAGGACAATATCCGCCTGGCGTGGCAACTTCAGGGCACGCCCTGGGCCTATTCCGAAGAAAAGATCCGCTTGCTGGCCGATTTTGTATTGAACGGCTGGCAGTGGATGGCAAGGGGGATCCATACCGTTCCGGGTACCATCGACCGCTCTGTCAGCCGCCCCGATGCGCTGCACAGCGCCGATCTGCGCCGCTTTCTTCCCTACCTGTGCGCAATTTGTCCACGCGACACCGCGGAGCTCCGGGCTATGGAGCGCTTTCAAAACGGCCGGGGAACATCCTTACACGGCTTCCGCTATTTCCCCTGCTCGGACTTTGCTGTCTATCAGCAACCTCGTTTCAGCTTTTTCTTAAAAACGATCTCGGACCGGACGCTCGCAACCGAATCGATCAACGGAGAGAACCGAAAGGGCTGCCTGTTGAACAGCGGCGACGCCTACATGGTGGAGACCGGCCAGGAATATTTCAATCTGATGCCGGTATGGGATTGGGACAAGCTGCCGGGTATTACTGCATTTCGCGGCGCTACGCACATCGAACGCCGTCCGTTTACCGGCAGCGTCGGCGATGGCCACAGCGGACTTACGGTAATGGACGATGTGCTGGAAGGAAAAGAAGGACTAACGCTTTCCGTGCGGAAATTTTGGGCCTGTCACGAGGGGATGGTCATCTGTCTGATCGGCACGCCGCGCGACAGCGTCGCCGGCATTCAACCCTACACCGTTTTGGACCAATGCCGCTGGCAAGGTGCATTTACCATTGGGTTCGCGCATGCGGACACTGTTCTCCACGAGGGTGATCGCCGGCTCGATTCGGTTACCTGGCTTCGGCACGGTGGCGTGACTACGCTTTTTTTACAACCCACCCGCTTGCACGTACAGGCCGGACCGGTTACCGGAAGCTGGGCGTCTATCAATACCTCCGGCCCTGCCAGGCCGATCACGGAAAAGACTTTCCTTCCAGTGTTGTTGCAGGACACCGGCGCCACGGCAGCCTACATCCTGACCGGGCCCGTCACGCTGCAAGAAATGCGCGCATGGGCAGCCCGGCCGCCCTGTGTGGTGCTTCGGAACGACCAGGCTGTCCAGGCCATCCGGTTCGCTGATGGGATGCTGATGGCAGCTTTCTATGCTCCAGACACGTTGCGTTTCGATAAAAACAAAACCCTTTCGGTTGACGAACCCTGTCTCTTGCTGGCAACCTCCGAAGGCATCTTTATCTCCGACCCGTCCCGCAAAGCGAAAGTCATCACGCTGGGCATCCGCAACGAGCAACAGGTTATCCGAATACCTATGGATGGGACCAGCAAGATGGTTCCGCTCAAGATCGCCGGGACTCTCCCGCAACAGCTTCCGGCGGCGCTGCACGCCCCAAAACGGTCCTTCAATGGGCGCCCCTCATTTCGAAAGAAAAATTTGTGGGGTGAATAAATTTATCTACTTTTATCTTGATTAGTAAGATACTTAATTATCAAGATAAATGTCCCACCCAGCTAGTTTGTCCACTGACAGGGGCAACGTCGCTCCGGCCATAACCCTGATGTTTATGGCGCCTTTAGTAGCGGAGGTTTTGCCGGGAGCTACGCGCTTCAGCTCTATTTTTGTGTTTCCGGTCGAAATGTGCGTGTGGGGCGCCTGCGCCCTGCTCATCCGCGACGCGGTGAGACGATATAACCTTGGTTGGCCGGGTATGCTGCTTTTAGGCCTCGCCCTTGCAGTCGCCGAAGAATGTCTGATCCAGCAGACCTCCCTTGCGCCATTGGTGATCCGTCTCAAAGGACAGACATACGCCAGAGCGTTCGGTGTGAACTATGTTTATTTCCTATGGGCGCTGATCTACGAGCCAGTGTTCGTCGTCGTAGTCTCGATTTCGACGGTGGAACTTATTTTTCCGCGCCGCAAACAGGTGCCGTGGATCGGAAAAGGTGGTTTGGTCATTCTCTTGCCGTTGTTGCTGGTCGGAAGCCTGTTTGCCTGGTATTCCTGGACGCAGGTCGCAAGAATAAAAGTCTTCCACCTTCCGGGCTACCACCCGCCGGCGGCAGCCATCTTGTTTGCCACGGTGGCAATGGGTGCGCTTATTTACATCGCTTTTAAAATGAAGCCGCCGGCGGGAAAGTCCTTTCAACCCGCTGCGGCATGGCTGTTGGGTATATCGGGAGCCGTCTGGGCCTTCATCCTGTACGGATTGGTTCTGCTGGGATTCGGCATCGATCCGGCTTTTCCTGAATGGATCGCTATCGGCGGCGCTATTGTCATCCTCGTCATTCTACCCGTTGCCATCCTTCCGAAATTTCTGCGTCATTCCGGTTGGACCGGAAGACATCAATTTGGACTGACTTGCGGAACGATCATTGGCTCCATGGCTGCGGGTCAGATAGGATTTATCGGAGCTACCGGTCCCGACATGTATTTCAAGATCATCACGAACATATTGACAATCTTTCTCTTAACACTGCTGGGGTTCCGTCAGAATAAACGAACGAACTTTGCCTGATGCCAAAGGAAAAACCGATCAATAAAGAAGTATTCGATCTGATGTGGGAGATCCGGAAATTCACACGGTCTTCTCTGATGCTTCAGCACGCCATTGCAGGTGAGTCGGGGCTCAATGCCACCGACGCGGAATGTCTCGACTACCTGATGGAGATGGGGCCATCAACCGCAGGAGCATTGATGAAGGCTAGCGGGCTCACCACCGGTGCGATCACCAGCCTGATCGATCGATTGGAACGCCGCGGATTCGTAAAGCGCTCTGCCGATGCCAACGACCGCCGCAAAGTGATCGTATCGCTGATACCTGAAAGAAAAGCGGCTATCACTGCGCGCTATGGAAGACTGGCGGCCGCAGTTCAAGGACAGTTGTCCTCCTACAGTAAACATCAGCTCGTTTTCCTAATCGCTCATATGCGGGCCTTAACCGCGATTTTTGACGGACAACATGCGAATGGAAATGGATAGGCGACCGAACGCCTTCCGCTTCGGGGCCTGCAACGCCTGTGCAATGGGTCGCTCAACTCCGGCACACCGTCGCATTCGCCTTCAGCCGGACAAAGAAACCGCGAATCGCGTCCGTTACTTCGCTTCCCCCACAGATCCCTTTCCAGTTCTTGCGGATCGTTCCGATCAGTTGGAAGCAGGTGTCCATCGGCACGATGAAATGCTGCGCCGGATCGGTCAACCGGTCGACCAAAAACGCTTCGATATCCGGACTCATGCCGGCGAGCAGTGGGTTGTCCGCAAGCAAACCGTTCCACGCCTCCATCCTGAGCATCGTCGACTCCATCCAACCGGCAGCCACAGGATAATAGGCGACGATCCCTCCACGCCGGGAATCGTTCACGAAAAAGGCTACGCTCACCGGTACAGCAAACTCCTGCCAGCGCCCGTCGGGGAAGCGCAACGCTTCCATGAACAGTTGCCGTTGCGGAACAAGCCGGTAGCGGCCCTGAACGACGTGAATGATCGCGCATACCTCGCAAACACACACCATCTTCCAATCGGTGGTGTCGAGCATATGCCGGTGGTCGGTTTGCAGCCGTTGGCCGCAGAATCCACACGGCTCATCCATGGGAGGCGCCGGGCTGCGAATTAGCTTCTTTAGCCTGGAAACCAATTCAGTGGCGACAGTAGTCATCGGTTATCGTTTTTATTATTTACAGAGAACGGGAAAATCTTTAGCAATGGGCCGATCGGAGAGGGAAATTTATATAATACTATCGACGTATGCAAAATGCACGCCAGCGTCGCATTTGCGACTATGCTATAATTATAGGGATGCCGTGTATCATACACCACAATGCACCTCATCACCGGCAATCTTTTGCCCATTGGTCGTCCGCGCCAATGCCGGTTAGCGTGGCGTGGTGCCAGTTCGACGATGGCACGGGATTTTCCGCAAAGACACCGGCGTTTCAGTGACGCATCGCGCCCGCATACATCCTGAGATTCAGACTAGACGCCGCCGGTCGGCAGCTTGTTGGGCGGTACTTCGCAGCGGTTGGAATAATCCGCACGACAACGCGAGGAAAACGGTCGCCAGCCGATAGCGAGAATTCTTTACCAGGTAATTTTGATGAGTCGTAGCGATTGGATTGAAGGACCTGAAATGGGCCCTGCCAAAATACATCGTTCGGTTTCGAAGCCGGAGCGGCGATTGCGACATACCAAGGGGCTTTTGTGCCACTAACCATATATTTCACTTATCTTGGTTTAATGGGATTCAGCCTCTTCGAACGCGGAAGCCGACTCGACCGGGTACGCAAAAATCTGCGTATGGGGATGGGGCTCGCATGGACTGCCTCCCCCCGCCTGTTGCTGCGGTATACGCTGCTGGGCATGTTCAATTCGGTCATGCCCCCGATATCCGTGTACCTCAGCGCACAGCTCGTCAACAAGATCGCCAACTCGCGATTGCAGCCGACCTCTCTCAGCGATATCCTCCCCATCATCATCGGTCTTTGGGTCACCATCATCGTGCAACGGTCCACGGGTTCCTATATCGGATACGGTCGCAATCTTTTTGTGCGCCGCGTGGAGCTCGAGGCCGAACGCAGACTGCTCGCGAAGGCGGCAACCGTGGACATGGGACATTTCGATAATTCCGACTGGTACGACCGCCTTTCACGCGCCAAAAGAGACGTCAACTGGCGGCCGGGTGACCTCACGTGGTCGGTCCTTGGTCTGTCGGGCAATATCGTTACTATTATCCTGATGGCCGGTCTTCTCGCCAGCCTCAACTGGCTGCTCGTCGTCCTCGCACTCGCCGCTTCCGTGTTTTCGCTGATCATCGAAAGCCGCATCACTTCCAAACTCTACAAGTTCTTTTACAAGGAGACCCCGGAAGAGCGCGAACGCCAATACCTCGGCGATATGTTCCCCCAACCGCGTTATATCAAGGAAATACGCGCCTTCGTACTGGGAGACTACCTGCTGGGCAGACATCGCCGTCTCTCCGAGGACCTCTTCAGCCAACGCGAACGCATCTACCGCTCGGGTACCCGGATCTCGATGCTCAGCGGCATCGTATCCGGCACCATCCTTGGCCTGGCCTATCTTTTTGTCGCCTTTCGCGGGATCTCCGGTTCTATCGACGCGGGCGGCGTCGTCCTGGTCATCGGCGCGTTTACAGCCGTCAGCGGCACGCTGGGACAGATCACCAGCACCTTCGTAGCGGTGGATCAGCACACCACTTTCCTGGATGACTATTTTTCATTCCTCGCGATCGGTCCGCTGATACCCGTTCCCAAACAACCCACCAACGTTCCGCCGGGAGCCATCAACGATATCGTCTTCGATAACGTCAGCTTTACCTATGCCGGCTCCGACACGCCGGCATTGAAGGACCTGAGCCTCCACATCCGCAAAGGCGAACTGATCGCACTCGTCGGTGAGAACGGTGCGGGCAAGAGCACGCTCGTCAAACTGCTGCTTCGCTTTTACGACGTTGACAAAGGAGCCATCCGCGTCGGCGGCGTCGATATCAGGGACATGGACCCCGAAACACTCCGAAGCCGCATCGGCATCCTCTTCCAGGACTACGCCACCTATGAGTTGTCGGTGAAAGAGAATATTATCATCGGCTCGCCTTACGGGAACATCGAAGAGGAACGCATTGCAAAGGCGCTGAAAGATTCCCGCAGCGAATGGCTGATCAAAAAGCTGCCGAACGGACTCGATTCAAAGGTGGGCAGGCTTTTCGAAGGCGGGCACGATCTGTCGGGAGGCGAATGGCAGCGGCTGGCGCTAGCCCGGATCCTTTACCGCGATGCGGATATCTGGATACTGGACGAACCGACTTCTTCGCTGGACCCGGAGGCCGAAGCCGGTATATTCGCCGAGCTGAAAGACAATCTGCGGGGAAGGATAGGGATCGTCATCTCGCACCGCTTTTCGACCGTGCGCATAGCCGACCGCATAGCCATGATCAGCGACGGACGCGTCAGCGAGCTGGGCAGCCATGAACAACTGCTGAAGGCAGGGAACCGGTACGCGGAGCTGTTCGAGCTGCAGGCCGCCGGCTATCGTTAGTTGCGCTCCGCCGCCGGGCGGCGAATGGCTGAACAAATAGGCGAATCCGCAGCTCCATTTCGGGAAAGGTCGTTCCCCGGGTGGGAAAACGGCAGTGTCCTGCCTTTTGCATAACCAGATGATCCTAAGGAACTTATATACTGGCACCGCGCTTGGATGAACGGGGGCATGAACAATGCTGCCTTTACAGCCTTTTTCCTCCTGCTGATGACGCCTGCTTTCATCGGCGGCGGATTTATGACCGAAAAGAACGCCTCGTTTTCTGCGATCGATGGCTTACACCTGGACAAACAGGACAGGCGATTCATCGAAGCCTATCTTCTCGAAAATCAAAAGATCTTCGCAGGCATCCGGCAAAACGACCGGTCGCGCTTCACCTTTGCGGACGCAGTCTTCCATCGATACGACCTGCCGCTTCAACTGAAATACCTCGCCGTCATTGAATCCGACCTCAGGACGAATGCGGTTTCGCGCGTCGGCGCGGCGGGTCCCTGGCAACTGATGCCGGAGACCGCCCGGTTGCTCGGTCTGAAGATTGCGGGCGAACAGGACGAACGCCGGGAGTTCAACAAGAGTACCCGCGCAGCGGCCAGGTACCTGAAAGATCTCTATGCCGAATACAACGACTGGCTGCTGGTATTGGCCGCCTACAACAGCGGCGAAGGCCCGGTCAATCATGCCATCCGCAAAGCCGGGAGCCGCAATTTCTGGTTGCTTCAGAACTATCTCCCGTCCGAGAGCCGGGATCACGTCAAAAAGTTCATCGCCACGCTCATCTATTTCGAGGGCCCATTACATGCAGCGGCATTTTCGCTTTCGGGCGGCGCGCTCGTTACCGCACAGACTTCGTATCAAAAACGAACACATCGTCTGGGGTAGAAAAACATAACCGCATGATCAACCGGCATTTGCCGTTATGGCATTGGCTTGGCTGGCATAACCGAAACACCCGGCGTCCTCCATGTTGTACAACAACCTCAAGCTGGCCGTGCGACACCTTCGCAAAAACGCCATTTTCTCGCTGCTCAATGTCTTTGGACTGACCGTAGGCCAGACCAGTTGTATCCTGATCGGCAATGTCGCCAGTTCGGTCAACCGGACACCCCAAACCCATGTCGGCTTCAATGCCAACCTCACTCGAAAACTGGATGCCAAAGGCAGCGAGCTGTCCGTTGATGCCGATTGGCCAGCGAAAAGAACACCTGTACTGAACCGGGGGGGTAATAACTTTTGTTCTATTGTCTGCTACGTATACGGCCTGTAGTTTTGAGCTTCATGCGTAAACATCTCCTGCTTTTCTTGCTCCTGGCCATTGCCGCCTGCGGTTCTGTCAACGCGCAGGGTGCGGCCGCTTCGGGCAGTCATGACCCCCGCTTTCTGAACCAGCTCTATTTTTGGGCCCCCGACAGCCTGGTCGCGCTCGAGAAGACGCCGGCGGAGATGAAAATGAAAATGAAGGCGCTCGGTTTCGGCGGAGGGGGGTCGGCTTATGTGATGGATGGCGCCCGGTCGGCCGTCCGGATCCAGGCAGGGAACGACGTGCGCTTCGCCGTAAAACTCGCCGGCATGATGGACCCATCATCGATGATCAGGCTTTACCAGCTGGACCCGAAGAAAAAGACGCGCGAAGCGACGCTCAGCAGCTCGGGCGGGATGTTCAACAACTCGGCTTCTTCCTCCAACAATGGCATCGATTGCAACATACAGAAATCGGGCGCGGATGTATTCATCCTCATACCCGCCGCAAAACTGGCGCCCGGAGAATACGGCTTCGTGAATATGATGCAGATGAGCAGTTCGGGCACGCAGGTCAGCTACACCTTTTTCACCTTTGGGATAGACCCGTAAGCACACATAACATATAGGCAGGGTTATGTTAATGACAAGCCTTCAGATCGCTGGATTTGAAGGTTTTTTTATTTGCATCTATTTATATCTTTGCCTGCCTGTTCAAAACCCGTCCGGTCAAAATCGATCGCATGAAACGAATCCCTGGTCTTATTTTCGCTTTGGCTTTGTCGCAACAACTCATTTCGCAGCAGGTGATCCCTGACAGCAACGCCAATTGGAGCGTTCATTTCCAGATGACAGTCATCGACCAGATCCATACGGGCTTCCATGCAGCCTACAGCGGCGCCAACAGTTTCGCCGATACGGTGGAGCCCGGCGCCGTCAGCGTTACCTCCACATTGTTCCTGGGCAGACGGCTTTGGCGGGGCGCCTCCTTCTATTTCAACCCAGAATTATCCGGCGGCCGGGGCCTTAGTTCAGCGCTCGGCATCGCGGGCGCCCTGAACGGAGAAACCTATCGCATCGGCGATCCTTCGCCGGTCGTGTCCGTCGCCAGGGCCTACATTCAACAGACGATCCCGCTTGGGGGAGACGTTTCCGTCTACCTGGAAAATGCAAAGGACCAGGTCGCAGGCAAGGTGCCCGCCCGCAGGCTGGTCATCAGCGCCGGTAAGTTTTCGATGGCCGATTTCTTTGACAACAACAGCTATAGCCATGACCCGCGTACCCAGTTCCTGAACTGGTCGCTGATGAGCAACGGCGCCTGGGACTACCCGGCCAACATCAAGGGTTATACCATGGGCGCCGTTGTGGAATGGATCAACCCGGGCTGGGCGATGCGCGTTTCCAGCGTCGCCGTACCGGTGATCGCCAACCATTCGGAAATGGAATATAAGTTGGGCAAGGCGCACTGCGAAACGGTCGAATTTCAAAAAGACATTCTCCTCGGAAAAAGACCCGGCATCATCCGGCTGCTCTACAGCTTCATGGCGTCCCGCGCTCCCTCTTACCGGCAGGGTCTGGAGGCGCTGACCGACGGCGACACAACGCTGTTGCAGGCGATCTCGGGGAATGCTCAATCGGCTTTCTTTGGCGGCAACAAGACGGGGCTCGGCCTGAACATCGAACAAGCCGTCACCGACGACATCGGCGTTTTCATGCGTGCGGGATGGAATGACGGCAAACACGTCACCTGGGCGTTTACGGAGATCGATCAGACCTTCCAAACGGGGCTCAACATCAAAGGCGCCCAATGGAAACGAAAAGAAGACGTTGCCGGCATCGCGGGCGTGGTCAACGGCATCTCGCCGGATCACCGCTCTTTCCTGAAAGCGGGGGGATATGGGTTCATCGTAGGCGACGGGGCATTGAATTACGGGCATGAATCGGTGCTGGAGGCGTATTACAATGCCAAGCTCTTTGACAATGTCTGGCTTTCCGCGGACTACGAATTGGTCCATAACCCGGGATATAATAAGGATAGAAAAGGCCCCGTGCATGTTTTCGGCGTACGTGGCCATGTCGAGTTCTGAAGCCCCCCGCTCCGACCGCTCTATTTCATCTTCCAGAGAATACCGTTCCCGGATTCCACCTTTTCGATGAAACCCTGTTCATTCAGCTCTTGCAGCACCCGGCGGGCATCCTTTCGAACCAGGTTGCTTAATAAAGCGAATTCGGCATCTACCATCGTGGGATAGGTGCGGAAGAGGTTCTCGGGGTGCCGGTCGATCTCCGCCTTTTTCGCGAAAGGCAACAGGTGCAGGATGGCCCGTTCGAAATCCTGGTAATGCTGGTATCCCTTGAGCCGGATCTCTTTGCCTGACCGGTCGGTGAAGAAAAGCGTGGGGAAACTGTATACGTCCTTTTCCCGCGCCAGCTCGAGGTCCTGTTCAAAACGGTCCCTGGCCTCGCCGACATAGTCGCTCCTGAACCGGGTGACGTCGAGACCTGCCTCGAGCGCGGCCATTTCCAAAAAACCCCATTTCATGATGTTCTTCTTCTCGAGGAAGATCATCTCCCGGATCCTTCTCAGGAACAGCAGCGCCTTGCTCTCATCCTGTATCTGGGCAGCCTTGAACGCGATCGAAGGCGGAAAGCTGCTGGATAAAGGATCTTCGATCCAGACATCACTGTCGATCGGCATCTTATAGGATTCGGCCACTTCTTTCCAATGGAGCGCGGCATCCGACGGGCTGATGATCTTGCCTTTGCAATCCTTCCACGAGGGCAGCAGGCCGCCCATGACGTACTGGATGTCGAGGTAATGGCCATATTCGAGGTTCAGTTTCTTCCAGATCGGCTGGATGATCCAGCACGTCGAACAGATCGGGTCGGTGAAATACCGGACGTGAAGCAGCTTCTCGCGAGGAACGACCAGCGGCGGTCTTTTGATCGTCTGACTCGTCTGCCTTTCACTGTCCGCATGCCGGCTGGATGACAGAAATGGCAAGGGTGACTCTTCCCGGCCGCTCGGGAACAGGAATATCTTCTTGAGCTGGCGGCCCAGCAGGATATGCTTTTCAATTACAGGTGCGCGAAGCCGGTAATAGTCCCGGAAGGCGGCCTCGTACCCTTCCGTTTCTTCGAGACTTTGCAAAAGCGTTTTCGCGCCGACGATGGCGTTGGTGGTGCCGGCGCTGGTGAACGGCAAAGTCAGGTGCGCGGCGTCGCCGAGCAGGACCACATTCTGCCGGTGAAAACTGGGCAGGAGGTCGAAGTCCTTCGTGCTCCAGATGTAGGTCCTGCTGAAATCGGTCGAGCGAAGAAGCTCGACCGTCACCTCCGGAAAGCCTCTCATCATTTTGGTGCAGAACTTCCTGATCTTCTCCGGTTTGTCTTCTCCGACATCGGCGATGCCGGGGTCGTATTGCATGAACCAGACGAATTCGTTCTCGCGGGTCGGTATCATCCCCCATGCGAGGCCGCGATCTATCTCCTGGAATTTCAAAAATGTGTTCGTATACTGTTCGGCGATCTCGCCGTTCCGGGCAATACCGACGATCTCCTTGACGGCCACCGGCGTAAGCGCGATCTTTCCGAACAAGGCCTCCCGCACCCGGGAATTTCCGCCGTCGGCGCCGATAAAAAGGTCACCGTATTCGACGTCTCCGTTGGAAAATACAGCCGCGACGGCTTTGCCATCCTTATGGATGAAATGCGAGAAGGCCCTTCCCCTCACGATCGTATCGGGCTGCAACAACGACCGGAGAAAATGGATGAGCTCGCATCTTTTCATGCATCGCCACGCATCCAGTTCCACATTCTTTACTTCGTAGCCATTCGGCCTGCGCAGTCGGAACCGGCCGATCGGCTGGCCCGGAAGATCGGTTTTCCCGTCATTCAGCTCGCGCAGGATCGACAGCGCGTCGTCGTGCATGAGGAAAGCATGTCCTTTTTCATTGGTGTCCGCCTGTCTTTCGGCAATAGTGACCTGGATTCCCTTTTTCTGCAAAAAGATACCGATGGTCATGCCGGCAATACCTCCTCCCAGGATGACGATTTTCATAGTTGTTGTATTGTATGGTTTATCCGATCCAGTGCATCCGTTAAAATTGCGCGGTTCGTGGCGAAGCTCAGACGGATATAACCGTCGGCGCCTTCGCCAAACCATTCGGGCAGACCCGGGACGACGGCGACCCGCGCCTTTGCAAACAGCAGTTCCTGCATTTCGCGCGACGAAAGACCGGTCGCCTTAATATTGGCAAAGGCGACATAGCACCCCTGGGGAGCGAGACAACGGAACCCTTCGATCCTGTTCAGGCCATCCACACACAGGTCCCGCATGGCCTCCAGGTGTCTTACGAATTCTTTTAACCATCCATCGCATTCGCGAAGAGCGGTCGTCGCGGCTACCTGGGCGATGACGTTCGTCCCATGGACCGTGCTGCTGTGGAGGGATGCATCGAACAGCGACTGATACCGCCTGCGATCGGAAGCCATCACGGCCCCGATACGCAAACCCGCCAGCCCGTAAGACTTGCTGAACCCGGTAACCGTCACCGTCCGTTCCCGGACCGCTTCGTTCAGCGACGCGATACTCGTGTAGACATGCGGCGGGTAGACGATATCGCTCCATATCTCGTCGGAAAGGATGGTCAGGTCGTGTTTGCAGGCCAATTCGCCGATGAGCGCCAACTCGTCTGCGGTAAAGACCTTACCCGTTGGGTTCAACGGGTTGCACAAACAGATGAGCTTCGTCTTATCGCTGATCAGCTCTTCCATCCGGCGGATATCGAGCCCGCCCGCATCCGCGGGGAGCGCAAAAGGCACCGGTATACCGCCGGCGGCTTCGATGGAATAACGAAAAAGGAAATCGACGGGGTCGAAAAGAAGGGCCTCATCGCCAGGAGACAAAAAAGCTTTGCTGGTGAGGTAGATGCCGTATGCCGCGCTGTCCACCGCGAAGATCCATGATGGCAAAGCCGGTATCCGTCTTTTGGTTTGATAAAAACACGCGAGGCTTTCCCTGAAGTCCGCCATACCTTCAGACGGGCCGTATGAAAAATACCGGTCCCTGGCAAAACGCGCGATGGCATCGGCAATCTCGGGCGCGCAAGGCGTATCCGGGTCGGCCGCGGTCAATGGAATGACCCCTTCCGGAACGGTCGCCCACCGGAGATTGTAAGCACGTTTTCGCAGGACGGTCAGGTCCACAAGGTTCGGATCGAACATACGCTAGGGTTTTCGGGTCATCGGTGAATTTCGCCCCTGCCAACACAGGAGCTCGTTTGAGCCAGGGCCTCATCACCGTTGAGGCCCCGCCTGGGCTTCGCCCGCAACCGTCGCCGGAGCTTCGTTCCCTGCTCATCCGCGTGCCATTCGGCCGCCCTCGCTGCACTTCGTCTCTAACCAGCGGTCTCTCTCGCACTATCGATAATTTCCACGATCTTTCCTCTTTCCAGCGGCTTGATCAGAAAATCGCTGACGGCACGGTAACTCTTCGATCGTTCGACTTCCTGCGGTGAAATAGAGGACGAAACTATAAATAAGGCGATATCTTTTTTGATCCGGGGTCTAAGCCGCGAATATTGGTTCAGGAACTCCCATCCATCCATTACCGGCATGCTGATGTCCATGAATATGATATCCGGCAGCAGTTCGGGCTTCTCGCATATCTGTTCCAGATAGCGGATCGCCAGGTCTCCGTCCGTGAATTCGTTGATCTTGCACTGGCGGTCAATCGAAGCAATGATCCTCCTCGTCAGATATACGAAGATAGGATCGTCGTCTATGAGAAATATGCTTTTCACGAAGCTTGCTTTATTCTATTCTCGAATTCGATAAAAAAGGTAGACCCCTGATCCGGAACGCTCTCGACCCAGATCCTGCCACCCATCGCTTCGACATGCGTTTTTGTCATATAAAGACCGAAACCTTTGGCATTGGGATGACGGTGGAACACTTTGCCGATCTTGAAAAAGTTGTCCCGGTGTTTCTCCAGGTCGATCCCGAGCCCGTTGTCCTCCACCGAAAGCACGATCTTGTCGTCCGCCTTGCGCGTCCGGATACGGATCACGGGCGGCCGGCCAGGATAATGATATTTCAGCGAATTGCTGATCAAATTGTGAATAATGCTGTTCAGATACTGCGGGGGATAGTGGATCACCGAAACCTCGCTGAAATCCGTCTCGATCCGCGCCCCCAGTTTGTTGATCTCGGTCTCCAGACCGCCGATCGTCCGCTTGACGCATTCGTTCAGACAGACATTCTCTTTTTTGATCTCGAGGTCCTGCCGGATCTGTATCGATTCCACCAGTTCGTTGAACGTCGCGTGCAGATTGTCGATCACCGGGCGCAGCTTGGAGATCAGCAGCCTTTGCTCCACGGGGTCATCGGTCGCTTCGATGAATTCTACGAGCATCGACATATTGACCAGTGGCGCCCGCAGGTTATGCGACACGATACTACAGAAATCCATCAGCTGCGTATTCTGTTTGGACAATTGGTCGACCAACGCCGCCTGTTTCACCTCCATGAGTTTACGGTCCGTGATGTCGATGCCGAACCCGATGACCAGCGACAGCTCGCCGTTTTGGTCGAAAACAGGGAACATCCGCCGCAGGTGTGTGATCATATTCCCCTGCGGATCGGTGAGCGTGTCCTCCCACCGGATCTCTTTACCCGTCTGTTTCGCCTCGAGAAACTTAGCCCTCCGCGCGTGCGCGACCGATACATCGCGGTTGCGGTAGGCGGCGTATTCGTAATCGTCCTTGCCAATGATGTATTTCCGGTACTCCTCTTTGCTGATCGCGCCCGGATTGACGAAAAGATACCGGTGGTCAGCATCGAAAACGGCGATATCGGTGGGCAGTTTGTTCAGGATGTTTTCGTAAAAAGCCTTCTGTTTGTCCAGCTGTTCGGCGATACGTCGCTGCTCGGTCTCCTCCTCACTAACCGGTCGTTTGGCCTCCCGTTTACTCACCGACACCATGGATTTATCGTGTCCGTGAATTTTCGATTTCGACCTCCGCCAACGATCATGAAATCTATGTATAAATGAGCTCATGCATTACGCTTTGTTAATCATCAACATAACCATTTGCCCTGGTTGGGTTTAGGATATCTTAAAGTAACGTAATATTCTACCGGGTATTGCACTGGGTTTGTTATTGGCCCGTGATTTACCGGGCGATATACCTACCGGACGGTCCCGAAATTTGGCCTAAATTGGCCTTCCAAACAAAAGTCCGCCAAAAACTCAAAATATCATCATGTCCGTCAGCAAAAAGTCCCTGCTCCTGCCCTTCCTGTTCCTGGTGCATGGCGCGCTGCTTGCCCAGCGCGCGATAGAGGTCAGGTATTCGCCCGATACGAAAGGAAGATATGTTTTTAGGTGCAACAACCACGACTTCTGTACCTACGTGCTCTACCTGGATTTCCCAACGCTGACCAACGCCCGGTGCGACCATGCCCTTCCCTATGAAGCCGAGGTGAAGCCGGGCCTCAACCCACTGCTGGTCATTTCGCAGATCGATCCGTCGAAGGAGATCAAGTTCAACTATAAGACCAGTTCCCGGAAAGGATGCCTCCATCCGGTGGTCAACGCCGGTTTCACCTATCTGCTCCCGATTGCGCCCGGCCAGGAAACACAAGCCTACCGGATCGTGAACAAACGCAATGCCGCCGGACAGGCGTCTTCGGGAGCCGCGGGCACCGGGGGAACGAAGGGCGGCGCAGGAGGTTCCGGCGCCGGCGTCCTGCAGGACAGCGGCTATGCCGTCCGCTTGCGAGCGAATATCGGCGACACCATTTATGCCGCGCGTCGCGGGGTCGTCACCGTGGTTGCGGTGGGCAACGCCGAGAACGACGCGGGCGCCAGTACGACAGACAGCTGGAACCACGTGGAGATCGCGCATGCCGATTGCTCCTTTGCCGAGTACGGTGTCCTCAAAAAGGACGGCGCACTGGTCAGGCCGGGCCAGAACGTGGAGGCCGGTACACCGATCGGCCTGGTGGGAGGAGACCGCTACGGCCGGGGATCGGATGTCCGGTTCAGCGTCAGTTACTACCCGGGCGTGGTCGGCACCGAGATCCCGCTGCAGTTCTGGACGAAAGGCAATGGCAAAGGCCCGCTCAAACACGGCGCTACGTACACCAGCGAGTTTCCGCGAAACCTGCTGACACTCGAAAAACCGAAGCCGGCGGCAAAGAAACCCAGACCCCGCGCTGCACGATAGCTGCTGTCGGACGCGCGCCCCGGGATCACGGGGACGACGAGGACTGGCCTCACGATGCAGCCAAAAGACGACGCAACACGATTTGCGGCCGTCGGCGGCCTGCAAACCGCCCGAACAGCCCCTGGCGCTTGGCAGGCTGGGCTCACCATGGGGAAGACCTCGCAGCGCAATCCCGGACCTCTTGCCAGTTTTGCCAACAGCAGTGCGCTGATTCGCCGCATCCTCGAAGAAAACAATACTTGATTCCCTGGAGAAGGGCTGCAGAAGAATAACGTGGCGCGCGGCTGCGGATGACCTTTTCCGCCAAAGGAACAGCGCCGCCAAAAAACCCCGGTGATCACGGATATATTTGGCCGATCCCGGCAAATGAACTTACATTGAATATGCTTTGCTCCGATAGTTGATCCCACCCTCGCTACTACACATGAGTGAACCAGTCAGGAAGAGGCCGTCTCATAAATATGAGGCGGCCTCTTTTCTTTAGCGATTCATACCGTCGCCCTGGTAACGCTGATGATCTTACCAGTATCCTCGTCCTGCAGGAAAGCGACCAGTTCTCCTTGCGCAGCCGGCAGTCCCGGCGGCCAATCCAGATGGCCCGAACCGGCCCAACGCGTATCCGGTGTTTGCATTCCAAGGCTCCGCACGATCTGCACATGCCGCAAGGTCCTCCCGCTGTTCTCGCCGTCCTTCACTTGCGTCACCGCTTGTTTTTCCACGACAACGGCCACCAGCGACAAACGCCGGTTTCCCGTCCCGGAAAGCCCCGCAATGCGGTACTGCCAATCCACCTTGCCAGCATCCAATTTCAAGCCACTCAGCGTGAGCGTCACTGCTGACTTTTGTTGCAACCCCGCCCGGATCGCCTTCGTCAGCGCAGCCTCGTCCGACCCGACGAACTCCGTTGTGCCGTTGACGACCGCCTGTGGCGTATACAGCTGCGAGGCCTTTAACCAACGTGCGTACTGACGCTGCCGGTCGGTGTAGACAGCGCTGCTGAAAACATCCTTCCATCCAAGGCGATCCCAATAGTCCACATGAAAAGCCAGACAGTAGACAGGCAGGTCCCTGTCCGCCTGCTGCGTTCGCTCCATCAGGGCCTCTGCCGGCGGACAGGAAGAGCAGCCTTCGGAGGTGTACAACTCCACCACCGCAAAGCCGGCCGATTCCTGCTGACCCGATCCGCGAAGCGCGACTACCGCTGCCAGCACCAGACCCGCCAGGGCCGACGCCAGTACGATCTTTCCCTTCTTCATAATTGGTGCTGTTTTTGCTTCCCCCGAACTTACGAATAATTCAAACATTTTTTCCTATGCTCGCCTATAACAAAGTTTTTAGTAGCTGGTCCGTCGACGACCTCGCGAAGGCGAAGTCGTTTTATGGAAAGACGCTCGGCTTGCCGGTAAAGGAGACGCCCGAAGGGCTCTCGATCAGTCTGCCCGGCGGCCAAAATATCTTCCTGTATCCCAAACCGAACCACCAGCCGGCTACTTTCACCGTCTTCAATTTTGGCGTGGACAATGTCGAGCGGGTGGTGGACCGGCTGACCGCGGACGGCGTAAGATTCCTGCAGTACGACGCCCCGATAAAAACGGATAAGAAAGGCATCATGCGCGGCAACGGCCCCGTCATCGCCTGGTTCGCCGACCCGGCGGGAAATATCCTGTCGGTCGTGGAAAGCCCGCATTTTTAGTACACCGCCGCTCAGGTTAAAAACCGACTGCCAGTCGGCAGCGACGCAGGCCGCAGGGAAAGACAAAGCCCGCGGGCGACAGGAGGCACCTGCGTTCAGTGGCGAAGGCGAAAGACCAGCAGGGGATGCTGACCCGCCGTATGCAGATCGCGCCATACCCGGTTGATCTCGCTGTCTGCGCGTGCCGCGCCGAGACCGCCGTAAGGATACAACCCGTCGCTACCTTCGCGCACGCACTTCGCAAGCTCGTGGCTGGTACGGCTGACTCGCCGGAATGACGCCGGCTTCCGGGTCTCCCATGACTCTTCCAGTGCGGAAAAAAATTCCTCCCGCCTGGTCCGAAGCGCTTCGCCCGTTCTCGCCAGCGCTCCCATCATCTCCTTCGATAGTGCGTTCGACAACCTGCCTTTCGCGATCCGTTCGGTAAAGACCATTTCGCAGCAGTCCAGGAAATGGAGCATCATTCCGCTGGTGTTGACGGCAAGCGTAGCCTCTGCCAACGGAAGGAAAGGGAAACTATACAAAGGGTCCTCATCCGCTGCCGCCGCGCTATCGATAACGAATCCCCGTTCGGCGGGTACCTCCAGCGCGTTCACCTCGAATCCAAGACTGCCGGTCGCGACGAGCCCAACAGGGTTCCAATCCTCGATGACCCGCACTTCCTCGCGCAGGAACAGGAAAGGCCGGACCAACGGTTCGCCCTGCGGCGTCATCAACTGCCGCCCATCCGACCAGACAGTGCAGCTGGCCGTGAATGCCGTTGCATGATGCGCCCCGCTCGCATAAGCCCATCTTCCCGAGATGCGGTATCCGCCCGCGATGGCATGCGCCTGCCCCGAAGGCGTGCCGCAGCCCGCGATGCACATCCGCGGATGGGAGAAAAGGTCCGACAGGATGGGCGGCGGAAAAAAACCGGCAAACCATCCCGCCCCGCTGCAAAGCGTGACGGTCCATCCGGCCGAGCCATCGGCACGGCTGATGGCTTCTTCGATGCGAACGACATCCGGCAACGGTAAGGCCAGACCGCCGTAACGCCGCGGCACCATCATCCGGAACCAGCCCTGTCCATAGATGAGCTCCAATTGCCCGGGATGGAGCCGGCCCATACGCTCCGCCTCGGGGGCGCACCGGCGGAGAAGATCGCTTGCGGACCCGGACAACGCTGTCATGCGATCCGGAGTTTATAGCGTTTCCGCCAGTCGAAATAACCGAAACACGCGACGGCGAAGAGAAAGACCGTCAGCAAGGCAAAGAGCGTGAGGTGCTTGTAATACAGCAACGGGATCGCAAAAAGATTGGAAACATTCAGCAGGATCCAGTTCTCGATCTTCCTCCTGGCCAGCAACCAGGTCCCTGCATACGCGGTGGCCGTTACCCAGGCATCCCAACCCGGCACGGTAGACGGAGTAAACCGCTGCAATAGCATATACAACACCGCGAACCCGATACCGACGATACCCGACACCACCAGCCATTCGCGCCGTGTCGTCCATGCGATCGGAGGAGCCGGTTCGTCATTCTTCCTGCTCCAATACCACCAGCCATAGACACTCATGACGACATAATAGACATTCAGCCCCGCGTCCGCGAAGAGACTGCTTTTGAACAACAGGAAGATCGCGATCACGCTACTCAGGATGCCCGCGGGGTAAAGCAGGATATTGTTGACCCTTGCCAACAACACCTCGGCCACTCCGAATACAGTCGAGATCCACTGCAACCAACCGATGTCCGCCGCCTCCTGCCGGATCAGCCGCCAAAATTCTTCCATTTGCATAGAGGCGGCAAGATAAGCAATCCCATCGGCCCGCCGAAAGACGCACGCCGGAACATGGCCCGAGCGGTTTCCTCCGCCATTCGCGGCATTTCCCATCGGCCCCCGGAAAGACGCACCGGCGGCCCGGTTGTTTAGTCGGTCCTCAGGCTTTTCACCGGGTTCATCAGCGCCGCCCGGACCGCCTGATAGCTGACCGTCATCAGCGTGATGACCAGGGCGCCCACCGAGGCGGTGGCAAAGATCCACCAGGACATCGGCGCCCGGTATTCATATTGCTGCAGCCACCCGTGCAGGAAATAGGCCGCGATCGGTATGGCGATAGCGCACGAGATGACCACCAGCAGTATAAAATCGGCCGACAACATCCGCCACAGGTGGAAGAGCGAGGCGCCCAGCACTTTGCGGATGCCGATTTCGCGCGTGCGCTGTTCGGCCACGAAGGAGGCCAGTCCGAAAAGCCCCAGACAGGAGATGAAGATCGCCAGCAGCGCAAAGACGGATGCCAGTTTGCCGATCCGCTGCTCGTCGGAGAATTTGCGGGCATAATCCTCGTCCACGAATTTGTATTCAAAGGCGCTGCCCGGGTTATACCGCTTGAAGACGGGTTCGATGGCATTCAGCGCCGTCTGCGTGGCGAGCGACGGGTTCAGCCGCACGGTGATGACATTGGTCCAGCCATAATCCACAAAAAAGATCGTGGGCTTGATGGGCTGATAGGGAGATTCCATGACCAGGTCCCTCACCACTCCGATGACGACACGCGGCGAGTCATTCCATTTGATGGTCTCTCCTACCGGGTGGGCAATCCCCGTCAGCTTCACCGCCGCCTCGTTGAGGATCAAACCTCCCCTGCCTCCGCTGTCGGTCAAATAGTTCCGCGAGAAATCCCTTCCTTCCTTGATCGACCAGCGCAGCGTCTGGCCATAGTCATGCGTGCAGGCTACGGTGCCGAACAGGGGAACGAAATTGGGGTCCTTGCCTTTCCAGTCGAAACCGATCTGGTTTGACCAGATACCCGTGGCGGGACTCGAGGACTC
>DASZYU010000066.1:0-4423 GCA_035545215.1 Puia sp. | reverse complement strand
GTGGGGACCTTTTTGATCGGTCGTTGCAGTACCTCCTTGAATTGCGTGGCGGTGTCTAAAATGAGTTGAATGTCGGCTGGCTGGAGGTCTCTAATGCCCAGAAGATGTTTGGTGCTCAGTTGCATTAGAACGCGAAGTTAGATTATTTTTTGATTTTTTCGGTTTTTCGGTCGGGATCGCCGTAAGCAGCCGCTAGAGCAGGGCGACCTCGTCCTTTCCATCCTTTTCGATCCAGTATACTTTTACCTTTTGCGTAATGATGGAGTCGATTGGTTTTACGACATAATAGGCCTGTATAGGCAGCTGTCGCGAGAACCGCCGGTCGATGAGCACGCAGAGCTCCACTTTGGAGGGGCGTCCGAAGTCCAGCAGCGCGTCGAGGGCGGCGCGGATGGTGCGGCCGGTCCAGAGCACGTCGTCGATGAGGATCACGTCTTTGTTTTCGATCGAAAAGGGGATATCGGTCTGGTTCAGCTGGTGCAGCCGGGTGCGTACGTCGTCCCGGTAAAAGGTGATGTCCAGCTTGCCATACCGTATTGCGACGGCGGGAACCAGGGAAGCCAGCTGTTGAACGATCCGGTCGGAGAAATAAATGCCCCGCGGCTGGATGCCGATGAGCACGGTGTTTTCCAGATTCAGATGATTCTCGAGCAGCTGGTGCGTCAGGCGTTGTATCGTGATGGCCAGCTGTTGTTCGTTCAAGATGGTCTTCATGTTATAAAAATAGGACAAAAAAACCGGCGCCAAAGGCGCCGGCCGGAACTTTTGAAAGCGAAATCTTATTTGTTGCCGCCGAACTTATAGATACCGGTGAGGCCCATATAGCCGAAGGTGCCTCCGGTGACCGAGGTAGCATCGTAGCTGAGGATGACCTGGAACTGGTCGGCGTTGTAACCAACTTGCGGGCGGTATTCGAAGCCGCTGCTGCTGCTGCCGCCGCCGGTGTAGAGGCCGTAACCGATCTGCGCTCCGAGGAAGATCTGTTCGGCGGGATAGAAGCGGGCGCCGACCAGGATGGGGATGTGGCCCAAAGAAGGCGCCTTAAAGCTGCCGAAGCCGGTATTGAAGGTTTTGCCGAAGAAATCGGTGTAGCCGGTAGTCGCCACAGCCGAGAGCTGATTCGAAAAAGCGTACTCGCCTTGCAGTTGCGCCCCGATGCCGAAAGAGTTGATCGTTCCGAAATCGCCTGTCGGCAAACCGACATTGATACCAGCGCCGAACGTGAAGTCGCCTTGAACCATTTGTGCCTGTGCGAAACATACCGAGAAGAGGAGGACGATAGAAGCCAGGATTGTCTTTTTCATAATTGGTTTAGTTTTTGATAAAATTAGTGGGCTATTTTGAGAAAACAAAGCGACCGCCCATACGGGCGGTCACTGAGCAAACATTCTATACATACTTCCAAAAACAAAAGAGCCTATTTCCTGCCTGAGCTGAACAACACGTAGGTAAGCCCGAACTGAAACACGTTGTTGTGTACGCTCGGCCCGTTGTCATTGGCAATATTCGACAGCCCGGCATTGTAACGGAAGTCGATCCCGACGGGGCTCATCGGTATCTTGTAACCGAAACCGAACACCCATGCAAAGTCGGTGGAGTTGATCTGGTCCTTGATGTCGGTGGTTACGTCCTGGTAGGTCGTCTTGGCGCTGACGAGGAAACCGAACTGGGGACCCGTTTCCACATAGAAACCCGAATGGTGTGCGAACTTCAGCAGGATGGGCACATTGAAATAATTGATGTGGTCCGCGCCGCTGCCGCCAGTGCCATCCAGGAACTTGTCGCCCTGGCCTGAATAGTACAATTCGGGCTGCACTGCGAGGCCACGCGCAACCGGCATCTTAAAGAATACGCCGAGGTTGAAACTCGCCTGTGTACGGGCCGAATAACCCTGCGCATCGCTGAGATTGGTGAGATTGACGCCGGCCTTGGCGCCGAATTGGAACTGTGCGTGAGCGGTAGCGAAAGAGATTCCCGCAATGATGATCAATGCTAATTTCTTCATATAGGTTTTTTTTGTTCCGGGGCAAATATACAAAGCCCCTTGTAACTCAGTACACTACGTAAAGGAGGTGTTTTTATTGTGTAAGGGTCAAAAAAATAAGCCTTTAACTAAACACCGGTTGGGGGGCAGTCGTTATTCGGATTGTAAGAAAGGGTAACGGTAATCTGCCGGCGGAGCAAACGTCTCTTTGATGGTTCGAGCGCTAAGCCAACGGTAGAGGTTGAGCATCGATCCCGCCTTATCGTTAGTTCCCGAAGCCCGGGCACCTCCGAAGGGTTGTTGCCCGACCACGGCGCCGGTAGGTTTGTCGTTGATATAAAAGTTCCCAGCGGCATTACGAAGACGATCGGTAGCCAGTCGAATGGCACCGCGGTCGCGGGCGATGATGGACCCGGTCAGCGCATAAGGGGAGGTCGAATCAACGGTGTCGAGGACCTTTTCGAATTCCGCCGTCTGGTACACATAGACGGTCAACACGGGTCCGAAGATCTCTTCGCACATCGTGACGGCCTTCGGGTCAGTGACCTCGATGACCGTCGGCTGTACGAACCAGCCTTTGCTCTTATCGCATTCGCCGCCTACCAGTATGCGGGATTTGGGATCTTTTTTAGCGTTGTCGATATAGGACCGGATGTTCTCGTAGCTTTTTTCATCGATGACGGCATTGATGAAACAGCCGAAGTCTTCCACGCTGCCCATCCTGAAACTCTTAACGCCCTCGATCAGTTTGCGTTTGACCTCTTCCGCCAAATTCTCCGGGATATAGGCCCGCGAGGCGGCAGAGCATTTTTGCCCCTGGTATTCGAAAGCGCCCCGAAGCAGGGCGGTGACCAGCACGTCGGGGTCCGCGGACTCGTGTGCGAGCACAAAGTCCTTCCCACCCGTTTCACCGACGATACGCGGGTAGCTGCGGTAGTTGGGGATATTTTCCGCAATCGTTTTGTACATCTGGTTGAAAGCGCCGGTAGAGCCGGTGAAATGCAGGCCCGCGAAATCCCGGTGCGTAAAGCATATCTTTCCCAGTGTCGGGCCATCCACATACACCAGGTTGATGACGCCGTCCGGCAACCCCGCTTCTTTCAGGATACGCATGAACCGTTCGGCGGCGAATATTTGGGTATGCGCGGGTTTCCATACCACCGTGTTGCCGCAAAGCGCAGGCGCGGTCGGAAGGTTTCCCCCGATCGCGGTAAAATTGAAGGGCGTGATCGCCAGTACAAAGCCTTCGAGCGGGCGCCACTCGAGCCGGTTGTGCACACCCGGCCCGCTGACGGGTTGCTGGCGGTAGATCTCGCTCAGGAAGTGGACGTTCCAGCGAAGGAAATCGATGATCTCGCAGGCGCTGTCGATCTCCGCCTGAAAGGCATTCTTGCTCTGGCCGAGCATCGTCGTGCCGTTCATATGGGCCCGGTATTTCGTGGAAATGAGATCGGCTGCCTTGAGAAAAACTGCGGCGCGTTCTTCCCAGGCAAGCGAAGTCCAGGCGGCTTTTGCCTTCAGCGCCGCATCGATGGCCTCACGGGCATGCGATTCGTCGCCCTGGTGAAAATATCCGAGAATGTGCGACGTTTCGTGCGGCGCCCGAAGCGCGACTTTCTTGCCGGTGCGGACCTCTTTCGACCCGATGTGCATCGGAAAATCGTGTTCTTTGCTTTTGAGTTCCTGGAGCGTTTTTTTTAATGTCTCCCTTTCGCGGGTACCGGGAGCATAGCTCAGTACCGGTTCATTGTGCGGCGCGGGGTAATTGAATGTTCCGAGGCTCATTCGTATAAGTTTAATTTTTTGTTTCTTTTTCGCTCATGAGATAGGCTTTGATGAACCCGTCGAGTTCGCCGTCCATCACGGGTTGAACGTTGCCGACTTCGTAATCGGTACGGTGGTCCTTGATCATCTTGTACGGATGGAAGACATAACTGCGGATCTGTGAACCCCATTCGATCTTCTTTTTGGTCGAATTGGTGGCATTCTTCAGCTCTTCCCGTTTGCGGAGTTCCTCTTCATAGAGACGGCTCTTGAGCATTTTCAGGGCCTTCTCCCGGTTCTCGCCTTGCGTCCGCGCCTGCTGACATTCCACGATGATGCCGCTGGGAATGTGTTTCAGCCGAACGGCGGTCTCGACCTTATTGACGTTCTGGCCGCCCTTGCCGCCGCTGCGGTAGAATTCCCATTCCAGGTCGGCGGGGCTCACGGCTATCTCGATGCTATCGTCGACAAGCGGGTAGACGAAAACGGATGCAAAGGAAGTATGACGGCGCGCGTTGGAATCAAAAGGGGAGATGCGTACGAGACGGTGGACGCCGCTTTCGGCCTTGAGAAAGCCGTAGGCGAAGGGCCCATCGAACTGGAGGGTGGCGCTTTTGATGCCCGCGCCTTCGCCGTCCTGCAAGTCGAGCTCGGTAACGGACCAGCCTTGTTTCT
>DASZYU010000065.1:0-4516 GCA_035545215.1 Puia sp. | reverse complement strand
CGATCGTGCATCGTTCACCTGGTCTGCTCCGGACGGCTGGAGTATCGATTCGGGAAGCAACGGCAATTCGGTCAAGATAAAAGCGGGCCCTCAACCCGGATGGATCGTGGCCAGGCAATCGAACAGTTGCACCAGTCTCACAGATAGCCTGTTCGTACACCTGTACAAGGGAGCTCTTCCCCAGGCGTCGACCGACCCGCGCGACACCACGGTCTGTTATGGTTCGGCAGCACCGCTGCAGGCGATGGTGACCACCGGCACCGAATACACCTGGGCAAACGGCGAATCCTTGAGGGGCTCGACCGCCGGAGCGATCCCATCGCTGCCCTTCATCGCCAATGTCGTCGCCGCTCCCGCCCTAACGACCGACTATCTTCTGACGATCCGCAACGAAGGGTGTCCCATAAGTGTTACCGATACTTTTACGGTAAACGTCGTACCCCCGATCAGGGTCGATCCGGGCCACGACACGCTCGTGGTCATCGGCGAGCCGCTGCAATTCCACGCGACAAGCAGCGACCTTTACAGGGACACATACCAATGGTCCCCTTCCACCGATCTCAGTAACCCGAACACGGACAACCCCGTCGGCATATATGGGTCGACGACGCCCGGTATTGTCTACCAGGTGACGGCAACCGACAGCTTCGGCTGCTCCGGCGCGGCTTCGGTGAAAGTAACGATCGCAACCACATTGCCGGACATTTTTGTGCCAAACGCCTTCACCCCGTCGGCATCGCGCAACAACCTATTCCGTCCCGTTTGCATCGGCATTTCTTCGCTGGAATTCTTCCACATTTACAACCGGTGGGGCCAGTTGGTTTTCAGCACTTCGCAGATCGGCCAGGGATGGGACGGCACGATTCAGGGGCAAGCGCAGCAAACCAACACCTATCTCTGGATGGTGAAAGGAACGGATTACACCGGCAAAGTGATCTCGAAAAAAGGAACCGTGGTCCTCCTCAGGTGAGCACCCGCCGGGCGAACAACCGGGTCAGCAGCAGTCCAAAAAGGAAACCGCCGATATGGGCCGCATAGGCCACATTGCCCGTCTGCTCACCGCCCATCATGCCCAGCCCGTCTATGATCTGAAAAGCAAACCACACTCCGACGGCGATCAACGCGGGCACCGGGACAATGAACAGGAACACCCACAGGTACACCCGCTTGCCGGGAAACAAGATCATGTAAGCGGCCAGGACAGCCGAAATGGCGCCCGATGCCCCGAGGCTCGGGATCAGCAGGCTCTGACCCAGGAACTCCGTCGCAAACACATGGCTCAATCCCGCCAGCATCCCGCAGAGCAAATAGAACAGCAGATACCCCCCGTGACCCATGGCATCTTCGACGTTATCGCCGAAAATATACAGGAACAACATATTGCCCGCCAGGTGCAGCAGTCCGCCATGCATGAACATCGAGGTGAACAGCGTGAGAAAAACGGGGATAGGCGTGACTCCTAAACCCGGCAGGAGCATCCGTTGCCCGGTGTAGGGATCGATGAGGATCTTCGAATGGGTAACGATGTCGCGCCCCGAGAGGATCTCGCCCGGAACGGTCGCGTAGGAATAGGTCAGCTGTGCATTATGTCCCCAATGCTGCCAGTAGATAAAGACAAAGATGTTAAACCCGATCAAAAGATAATTGATGATCGGAGTGGTTCTCCGGTCCCTGTTATCATCACCGATGGGTAAGACCATTTTTCTATAAAATTATGGAATTGCCGGTGCTTTGTGCAGACTGTTTGTCTTAACTTACCAACCCGGATGATATCCGGCACCGGCAGACGATCCATGGCGAAAGTCCGCGACGGTTTTACTTTCAACCCTTGCTATATGAACCAATACGACGCGATCGTCATCGGCAGCGGCATCAGCGGAGGCTGGGCGGCAAAGGAACTTTGCGAACACGGCATGAATACGCTGCTGCTGGAAAGGGGACGGCCTGTGCAGCACCTCAAAGATTATCCGACCGCCACCAAGAACCCCTGGGACTTTCCGCACCGCGGACGGCTTCCGTTGGCTGTGACGGACGAGAATCCCGTGCTGAGCCGCTGTTACGCGTATGGCGAGGCCACCAAACATTTTTTCGTTCCCGACAAAGCCCATCCTTACATACAGGAAAAACCCTTCGACTGGATCCGCGGCTACCAGGTGGGCGGCAAGTCCCTGTTATGGGCGAGGCAGACGCAGCGCTGGAGCCCATTCGAGTTCGAAGGCCCTGCCAGGGACGGTTTTGCCGTGCCGTGGCCCATCGGGTATAACGATCTGGCGCCCTGGTACAGCCACGTCGAACGGTTCGCGGGGATCAGCGGCAACAGGGACGGTCTTCCCCAACTGCCGGACGGGGAGTTCCTTCCACCGTGGGAAATGAACTGCGTGGAGAAGCACATCGCCGGAAAGATCATGGAGAAATTCCCCGATCGCCCGGTCATCATCGGGCGCTGCGCCCATCTGACGCAGCCGCAACCGGTCCATCTCGAACAGGGTCGCGGCAAGTGCCAGGCCCGCAATCTGTGCGAGCGCGGCTGTCCTTTTGGCGGCTATTTCAGCAGCAATTCCGCGACGATCCCCTGGGCCATGAAAACGGGCAAGCTTACGCTGCAACCGTTCAGCGTCGTGCATTCCATCCTGTATGATGAAAAAAAGGGCAGGGCCTCCGGCGTGCTCGTAGTGGATGCAAGGACCAAGGCGACGACCGAATACCGCGCCCGGGTCGTCTTCGTCAACGCTGCTTGTCTCAACACGAATCTCATCCTGCTCAACTCAAAGAGCCGCCGTTTCCCGAACGGGTTCGGCAACGACAACGGCATCCTGGGCCACTACATCGCTTTCCACAACTACCGCGGCACCGCCTATGGGGTATTCGACGGTTATCCAAACGGTTATTATTACGGTCGGCGGCCCACCGAAGTCTTCCTGCCGAATTTCCGCAACCTCCATCGCGATGAGGGACTGGGTTTTCGTCGGGGATATATGAGCTACTTCGGAGCCATGCGCCCCAATTGGGTACAGGGCAACGACCGGGAAGGCATCGGCGCGGATTTCAAGACCGCACTGACCGAGCCGGGTCCCTGGTGGGTCTCGATGGGCATGCAGGGCGAGACGATCCCGAAATTCGAGAACCACGTCCGCCTGAGCCCCGATCGGAAGGACGAATGGGGCGTTCCCCAACTGATCACCTCGATCGCCTATGACGATAACGATGAACGCATGGCCGCAGACTTCATGGCGCGGGGCAGCGAAATGCTCGAAGCGGCAGGGTGTAAGGAGGTGAGGAGCAACAATACGCGGCAAAACCCCGGCCTGGACATCCATGAGATGGGCGGGGTTCGGATGGGCAGGGACCCGAAGACTTCGCTGCTCAACGAATGGAACCAGTTCCATGCCTGCAAGAACGTCTTCGTGACCGACGGAGCCTGTATGACGTCGACGGGCAATCAGAACCCGTCCCTCACTTTTATGGCGCTGACCGCGCGTGCCGCCAACCACGCGGCCGAAGAAATGAAGAGAGGGAACATCTAGGCCCATATCTTTGCCGGCATGTCCATCACAGCCTCGCTCATCGGGATCAGTTTTATCGCTACCCTGGTTCGTTCCACCTTTGGTTTCGGGGAGTCGCTGGTTGCCGTGCCGCTGTTCGCGTTGCTGATCCCGCTCGATGTGGCGGTGCCACTGTCGGTATTGATGTCCGTCCTGGTCGCGCTGATCGTCGTCCTGCAGGACCGCCGCCACATCCATCTGAAAAGCGCGAAGGGACTGATCCTTTATGCCATTGCCGGGATCCCGTTCGGACTCGCCATCCTGGCCTATGGTAATGAATATTGGGTGAAGCTCCTGTTGGGCATCCTGATCGTCGGTAACAGCATTTACAATCTGCGAAAGAAACACCTGCAGCCCGCTGTCCGTGACAGCCGGCGGTGGTTGGTGATTTGCGGTTTCCTGTCGGGCGTCTTCGGAGGTGCATACGGTCTAAACGGCCCACCGCTGGTGGTCTACGGTAACATGCGGCAATGGGATCCCGCCCGGTTCAGGGCTACGCTCCAGGCCTATTTCCTGCCGGTGAGCTTCCTGGGACTCCTGGGTTATGGCGCACAGGGACTGTTGGGCCGGCCGGCGATCGACGATTTCCTCTCTTGTCTCCCCGCCATGATCCCGGCCGTTTTCGCAGGCCGGTATTTCAACCGCAAATTACGCGGGAAGGCCTTCTTCACCTACATCTACTGCGGACTGATCGTCGTTGGCTTGTTATTGATCGTAGTGACGCTAAACGGACATTCCGTCGCCGGTTCGCACCGCTGAACCATTACCAGCCGCCACTCGATCGCCTTCCTACAAGTGTTTCCGGACGCGGTACTGGTTCGGCGACATGCCCATCAGTTTGTGAAACATCCTGGAAAAATAAAACGGGTCCTCGAAGCCGAGCTTGCATGCGATCTCTTTGATCCGCAATTCGGTATGGAGGAGGTATTGACAGGCCTTCTGGATCTTCAGATGGTTGAAGTATTCGATGGGCG
>DASZYU010000064.1:0-4686 GCA_035545215.1 Puia sp. | reverse complement strand
TCGAGGTGACAGTAAGTTCGCTGACCGACGGCCGGTCGTTGACCTTTCCAACCGATTATCCGTTCTACACACAGGCATCTTTTTCGATAGTGAATGACAGTCTCCTGTTTTTCAACCGGTATTTGGGTGTCGAGGAATATGCGATGCCAGGCTCGGGGCGGCCCCGAAAACTGCTTTCCGGGAAAAAGATCTCCCGGACGTTTTGCGATCGCGCGGGGAGCCTGTGGTTCACGACATTGGGCAGCGGCATTTACCGCCTGATCTCCGACGAATTCAGAACGGTCCAATTGCCGGAAAACGGCATGGGTGTTTCCGCAGTCGAGACCATCACGGTGAACCGAAAGGGGGACGCATTGCTGGTCGGAGACAGTCATGATGCCATTTTCGCCTTGCGGCTGCGGGGTATGGAATTGGCCAGGCCGGCGCTTCGCGCCGCGTATGGCTCGAACCGCATTTTATTTGTCCATGAATTCGAGCACCACCGGTACGTGGCAGGTTCGGACGCCAACGTATCCACGGGAACCTTTGCGGGGATAGCCGGCAGATCTTTCGCCGGGGGTATCAAATCGGCCTGTATGGTCGACGACAATCGCGTATTGATGGGAGCGCCGTGGGGAGCGGCCATCTTCGACCTGCGCAGGATGGCTTTTACGGATACCCTGTGGAGAGGGCGAATAACGGTGGTCTGTCATCAGCAGGATACTGACTACATCGGCACCCTTCATGGTCTCTGGCGCATTGTGAAAGGCCGGCCGCCGGTATTCCTGGGCGAACGGGATGCGACGCTGCGAAACCGCATTTCCGCAATGGCGGAAGCTGCCGACGGGGTATTGTGGATCGCGTCCTACGACAATATCGTTACCGGTTATGCGAATGGGAAGGTCATTGCAACGATCTCTCAGAAGAACGGTTTGATCGGCAATATCTGTCATTGTCTTCTGTTGCATGGCCGTGAATTGTGGATCGGCACCGACAAAGGTCTCAACAGGATCCGGCTCGACCGGCCGGGCTATCCGATCAGCTGTCTTACATCGCGCGACGGACTGTCGTCGGACGTGGTAAATTCGATCTATGCTATCGGGTCGACGGTATTCGTCGGCACCTCGGCAGGCCTTACGTATTTCGACGAAACGAAAGTACAGCCCGGGGACGAGTGCAGCCTCGTGTTGACTGCGGCAATCAGCGCCGGCCGCGATCGCATCGGAGACACGGCTCACCTGGTGTTGCCGGTGGGAGAGAATAGGCTGCGGTTCGAGTATGCGGGGATCTCTTACCGGTCCGCGGGAGATATCACGTACCGGTACCGGATGATCGGTCTCGACAGCGCCTGGAAGGAAACACGGTCGGATTTTGTGGATTACCAGGTGCTTCCGCCGGGCAAATACCTCTTTCAATTGCAGGCCGTCAACAAGTTCGGAATATCCAGCGGTTTATTTTCGTTGCCCGTTCAGGCAGACGCTCCTTATTGGCAGCGCGGCTGGTTCGACGCCTTGCTCGCTGCCGCATGTATTCTATCGATATGGTTGGGTGTAACGCTTCGCATACGGCGTATCCGTCGCCGGCACGAGGAACGCGAAAGGGTCGCCCAGCGAATGGCGGAATTGGAAAGCACCGCTCTCCAGTCGCAAATGAATCCGCATTTCATCTTTAATTGTCTCAATTCCATCCAGCAATATATCCTCGACCACGAAGGATTGACCGCCAATAAATACCTCACCGGTTTTGCCCGGATCATCCGGGCGACGCTGCACAATTCCTCGAAAGCTTTTATCCCCCTGCGCGAAGAGATCGACTACCTCTCTACCTATCTGTCGCTGGAAAAGCTGCGGTTTAAGGAAAAGATGGATTTCACGATCGAACCGGATCCTGGGCTCGACACCAACCTCTACGTGATACCGCCGATGTTGATCCAGCCTTTTGTCGAGAACAGCATGCGTCATGGGCTCCGCCATAAAACAGACGGCAAGGGGCGTATCCTGGTCCGGTTCTCCCATTTGGGCAACAACCTGGTGGTGGTCGTTGAAGACAATGGCATCGGACGCAAGCGCGCCGCCGGCTACAAGACGCGAGAACATATCGAATATCAATCCAGGGGCATGTCGTTGACAGCCGATCGCATCCGGCTCATCAACGCCAAATACAACAAGAGCATCCAGATCGAAGTCGCAGACCTCGAAGACGGTGCAGGCCGGCCTTCGGGTACACGCGTGACGCTGCGATTCCCGATCTTTCACCAAATCCTGCAAAACGAAATCTTATGATCAGAACAATTCTGGTAGATGACGAAGCGGACAGCAAGAAGGTATTACAGCGGCTGCTGGACGCCTATTGTCCGGAGGTCGCTGTTATCGGCCAGGCTGAAGGGGTAGACACGGCGTTCGAACTGATCAGGACGGCTAACCCGGACCTGGTCTTCCTGGATATCGAGATGATCCACGGAAACGCCTTCGATCTGCTGAACCGGTTGCAACCCTTTTCCTTCCAGGTGATCTTTGTCACCGCATTCGACAATTATGCGGTCCGTGCATTCAAATTCAGCGCCGTCGACTATCTGCTCAAACCGGTAGATGCCGACGAATTGCGCAACGCAGTCGCCAAAGTCGTCTGCCGGTCGCAGGGCACGATCGAAGTGGCCCAGTTGAGAACGTTGCTGGAAAATGTCGGGAATCTCCATCTGTCCAATCAGAAGATGGCGGTACCGACCATGACCGGCCTGACGTTTGTTCCCATCAGCGATATCCTTCGCTTCGAGGCGAGCGGGCACTACACCGCCATCCGCCTGGATGACGGGCAGGCGGTCATTTCGACAAGGAACATCAAGGAATACGAGGACCTGCTGCCGGATACGTTCTTTTACCGGGTACATCATTCGTATATCGTGAATATCCACAAGATCCGCGAATACCAAAAGGGCAGGGGGGGATACGTCATCATGAATGATGGGTTTTCGGTCGAAGTGGCCATCCGCCGCCGCGAGGATTTTCTCAGACGGTTGATCAAATAGCAAAATGCCTATTTTTGGGATGAAAAGCGATCCATGTATCAGCAGACCAGTTTCAGGTTCGGTTCGGATAAGCTCGGCGTCGGCGCGGCGATCGCCCTGGGAGAAGGCTCCTTAAAGGGGGTGCTCTCGTCCGAGACCGTGGAAAAGATAGACGCAAGCGAGCGGCATGTGTCCGATATCGTTAGCCGTCAATCCACCGTTTATGGCGTCAATACGGGCTTCGGCATCCTGGCCAATACCCGGATTTCGGAAGCGGACACACAGGTATTGCAGCATAAGATCCTGCAAAGCCATAGCGTCGGCGTGGGCGAACCGGTCCCGCCGGACATTGCGCGGCTGATGCTTGTCACAAAAGTGCAGGCGCTTGCCCGGGGATATTCGGGGGTACCCTGTTCGACGCTCGAACGCATCCTCTGGCATCTCCGGGAAGACGTCATACCCGTCGTCCCTGAGAAAGGCTCTGTCGGGGCGTCGGGCGATCTGGCGCCGTTGGCGCACCTTTTCCTGCCCCTCATCGGCCTGGGAGAAGTGTTCTTTAAAGGGAAGAAAAGCCCCACGAAGACGGTACTGGACCAATTCGGGTTACAGCCGCTGAAACTGGGGCCGAAAGAAGGCCTGGCATTGATCAACGGCACGCAGTTCATTCTCGCGTATGCGGTCAAGGGTGTGCAACGACTGCATTATTGCCTTGAAGCAGCCGATATTATCGGCGCGATGAGTCTCGAGGCGCTCACCGGCACCAAAGCCCCTTTCGATGAGCGCCTCCACCGGCTGCGGCCTTATCCCGGCAATCTGCTGGTCGCACAACGGCTGAGAAATTTGCTGCATGACAGCGCCATCATGCAAAGCCATGTGGATTGCGGAAGAGTGCAGGACCCTTATTCATTGCGTTGCATGCCGCAGGTGCACGGCGCTTCGCGCAACGCCTGGCTGCATCTCCGGCAGCTGACGGAAATAGAATTGAATGCCGTCACCGACAACCCCATCGTGCTGGGCGAAGCGGATACCATCAGCGGGGGCAATTTCCATGGGCAACCGCTGGCGCTTCCTCTTGATTATGCCTGCGTGGCCGCCGCGGAGATCGGGAATATCTCCGACCGCCGTTGTTACCTGCTGCTCGAGGGAAAGTGGGGACTGCCGATGTTACTTATGCGCAACGTAGGGCTGAACAGCGGGTTCATGATACCGCAGTATACCACTGCCGCCCTTGTCACCGAAAATAAAACGCTTTGTTTTCCGGCCTGCGCCGACAGTATTCCGACCTCGTTGGGGCAGGAAGACCATGTCAGTATGGGCAGCATCAGCGGCAGGAAACTGGGTCAGGTGCTGGATAACCTGGAATACATCCTGGCGATCGAACTGATGAGCGCCTGCCAGGCCATCGAATTCCGCCGCCCGCTGAAAAGCTCCGGCTTACTGGAGGCAGCGCACGAATATGTCCGGAATTTCGTCGGGTTCGCCAGCGAAGACCGCATCTTTGCAGAGGACATACGGCAGTTGCACCGCATCATCCACGACTTCTCTTTTGTTCGGCATTGCAACGATTTTGCGCGCGACAGCGGCATCGGGTGGAATGCCGGTTTTGAAGCCGATTTCAGTCTATGAACCTCAAAACGGACGATATGAGCACGCTTTCACCTCACCGTTACGATCCGGTGAAATACAAGACGCCAACGGGAACG
>DASZYU010000063.1:0-63167 GCA_035545215.1 Puia sp. | reverse complement strand
GCTCACCCTCGTCCAGCGCCAGCCCCGCATGGGCGTGCGGACCGGCGTGATGATACTGGAATTTTTCCGTTTTGAGCAGCCACACCGATATAACGGGCACCATCGTTTGCGCCGCAACAAAGCTCACGATCATGGCAAATGCGATCGAAAGCGACAGCGGCAGGAACATGGCCTTCGGTACGCCGCTCATGACAAATGCAGGAGCGAATACCGCCAGGATACAAAGCAGGATCAACAGCAGCGGGAAAGAGATCTCGGAACAGGCTTCCAGGATGGCCTGCCTCTTCGGCTTTCCCATTTCCAGGTGCTGGTGGATATTTTCGATCGTCACCGTCGCCTGGTCGACGAGGATGCCGATGGCGAGCGCCAGTCCGCTCAGCGTCATGATGTTTACCGTCTGTCCGGCCATTTTGAGAAAGAACACGGCCCCCAGCACCGCGACCGGTATCGTGATGATGACGACGAGACTGCTTCGCCAGTCGCGCAGGAACAGCAGCACCATCAGGCCGGTGAGTACCGCGCCGAGGATGCCTTCGGTCATCAGGCTCTTGGCCGCGTTGATGACGAAGACGGACTGGTCGAACTGGTAGCTGACATCCACGTCGGCGGGAAGCAGGCTCTTCATCTCCGGTATCCGTTTTCGCAGGCCGTTGACGACATCCATCGTCGAGGCGTCCGCCGTCTTGACCACCGGTGCATAAACCGATCGCTTGCCGTTGACAAGCGCATAGTCCACCGTGATGTCAGCGCCATCGGCGACGGTCGCGACATCCCGCACATAGACCGAGGTGGTCCCGTTGCTGCTGATCGGGATGTCCCCGAAGTGCTCGACCTTCGCTTCCAGCGAATTGATCGACGTAACATACATCGTGCTGTCCACCCGGAGGTTGCCCGAAGGCGTCATGGCGTTGTTGCGCGTGATCGCGTCCACGACCTGCGCGGCAGAAAGGTTGTACATCCTGAGTTTCGCGGGATCGACATTGATCAGCACCGACCGCGCGTTCGATCCGAAAGGCGGAGGCGCGGACAGACCGGGCACCGTGGCGAACAACGGCCGCACCCGCGTGAGCGCCAGGTCGAAGATCTCTTTGAGCGACCGGGTCTTGCTGCTGAAGACGAGCTCACCCACGGGTAACGAACTGGCGTCGAAACGGACTACCTGCGGCGGAAGCGCCCCGGGTGGGAAGAAGGCCATCGTTCGGTTCACCTGCAACGCCACCTGCGCCGAGGCCTCCGCCATATCCGTGTTTTCATAGAAGGTCAGTTTGATGAGGGTAAGACCCTGGATATTCTTGCTGTCGATGCTCTTGATGCCGTTCACATACAGGAACTGGTCCTGCATACGGGTGGCGAAAAACCCCTCCATTTGCTGCGCCGACATGCCCCCGTACTGTTCGATCACATAGATGGTCGGGAGATTCAACCGGGGAAAGATGTCGATCGGTATCGTACGGATGGCCAGTACAGAGAACAGCAATAGTCCGAGGAAAAGGACCATGACCGTGATAGGTCTTTTTAACGCTGCGCGTACCATTATACTTTACTATTTGATAGATTGAATAAATTGATCCAGCGTGCCGTCCGCGCTGTTCTTGTCGAGACTGGCCAGCAGCCAGTCGCTGAGGGTCTGCACATAGTCGGACTCGGCCCGGTACAGCACGAACGTGGCATCGGTGAGATCCACGAGGTTGATGATGCCGGCCTTGTACTGCGCCGTCTTTTGATTGAAGGCGTCCTGCGCAGACCGTACCTGGATCGGTATCTCGATGAGATTGAGCGAAGCCGTTCGGATGCCTTCTTCGGCCTTGTTGCCCACATTGCGAAGCGACAGTTCCTGCTGTTGCAGCCCATATTCGCTCGCGAGCGCATCGTTATGCGCGATCACGGCCTTGTCTTTCTGGTGGACGGTATTGAACAGATCGTATACCACCGTCAGCCCGGCCATATAATTGAACCGCTGGTAACCGAGACCGTCGCCTGTCGACGCCTTGTATTGATCCGTGTAGTCGATGCCCGAGCCCCTGGCCCAGCCGGCGGCGTTCAGCAGGACCCGCGGCAGAAACGACTTTCGGATCAGCTGTTCGCGTTCGAGGTACAGGATCCGCTCCTTGTCGAAGTAGTCGATCAGCGGGTTGCCGGTGATCGAAGAGTCGGGTCGGATGCCCGCGTTGTTCAGACCGGACTGATAATCGGCGGTCCGCGACGTATCGATCGCGATCGCCGAGGCGGGTATGCCCGTCAGATAGCTCATCTGCTGTTGCAATAGCCGCACCTGTCCGAGGGTCTCGTTGTACGTGGTACGGGTCTTGGACAGCTCGGCCATCGCGAGGGCGGAGTCCGCGCCCGGTTTGATGCCGCTGCCGGTGACCGCCTGTATCACACGGTAGATGGTGTCGTACCGCCTGACGTTCTCCTGGTCGATCGACAACTGGAACTCGGCTTTCAGGAAATCGAGGTACAATTTCGCGACTTCCCATTTGGTGAGATACGTTTGCCGGTCGAGATCCGCCTGGGAGAGGTTGGCGAAGGCCTGTGCGTCCTTCACCGTGGCCTTTTTCAAACCGAAATCATACAGATCGTACTGACTCGAAATAAACCCGATGTTGCCAAGCGCGGGTTGATAAATATTCGTTGACCGCACCCCGCTCGAGCTCGAGGGGATGATGCCGAAGGAGAGGTACGAGCCAGGCATGGAATTATCCGTTCCGAAAGTCACCTCGTCCCCCGCATAGGCGGAGGGAAGAAAGCTGTGTTTGGCGTCGGTGATCCCGGCCCTCGCGGCGTCTACCAGGGATTTTTTCTGGAGCAGCACCGGAAGATGCCGCTGCGCGCTGTCGACGAACTCGGCGAGCGTATAGGTCCTTTGTTGCGCAAAGATCGATAGCGGGGCCAGCAGCAGGAGAATGCTGAGCGCCCGGTAAAACTTTCTGGTACAGAAAGCAACCATAATAATTATGATAGTTTAAATGAAGAAAGTGATTGCGGGTAAGGTCAGGCGGTGACGGGCGGACCCCGCAACAGGATACGATCGATCGTTACCCGGGGTAGAGTGAAGTAAGTATAGACCCCGAGGATCCTGGGTGCCACATAGCATACGGGCAATTCCACCCGGAAAACGGGGCAGGGAGGACAATTCTCCTGTTGATACCGCTTGTTCAGCCGGATCTTGTGTGCCGAAGGAAACCGGGCCGCAGATGTGCTGACGACCCCGCTACCGGCGGAATGGATGACGATGGAGGATTGGCTGAAAAGCTTTTTTGCATCGGAATGGCCTTCGAAATTGTAGAAGGACTCGACCGAAAAGAATACCCCGTACACGACGGAGAGCAAGATGTAGAATAAGTACTTATGTATTCTTTTTGCCATTTGATGCAATGGAGGCCAAAGTTATGGCAAAAAAATTAAACACCCCCTCCGGGGATATCAGGCATACTTAATAATTATGGATTCGATAACATTGGTGACGTCCTCGCACTTGTCGGTGACGGTCTCCAGGACCCGGTAAATGTCCCGTTTCTTGATGACCTCCTTGGCATCGGGTTCGGAATTGAAAAGATGTTCGATACTCCGGTCGAAAACATCATCCGCCTGGTTCTCGATGCTGTTGACGCGGACCAGGGCGTCGGTGATCGTCCGCATGTCCCGCATATTGCGCAGTTCGCGGACCGCTCCCCGGATCTGCCGGGACCCCTGTTCGATCAGGTCGGCCATTTTCTGTATGCCCGGCTCGTTCGGATCGACCTTGTAGAAATTGATCTTTTTTCCCGCCGAGTAGATGTTATCACAGACATCGTCCAGCGCGCTGGCGAGATAATGAATATCCTCGCGGTCGAAAGGTGTAATGAAATTACGGCCCAGTTCGGTAAAAATACGGTGGGTGAGGTCATCGTTCACGTGTTCCAGCGCCTCGAGCTCCGCGATCAGCGCCCCCCGTTTATCGAAATCGGGCTCGCGTACGACGACCTTTAACAGTTCGCCCATCCTGGCCACACAATCGGCTACTTCCTCGAAAAGCGAATAGAATACCTTGTCCTTCGGCAAAAAGAGATGAACGAAAGCGTTGAAACCCTTCATGAGTAAATGGATTGGGTTTACAAAATAACCCCAATGTCAACAAGGACGACTTCAGCCGCGAATTGATAATGATCCCTTAACATTGAATGGTTAATGTACTGATCTCCAATACGCCTTGTTTCCCGGTTTTCGCTCATCGGTCGCTTTGGCGAGCAAGGTGTCCCCCTCTCGGAGGTCGCCGAATACTTCGATACCCGCGTCCGTGGTCATGCCCTGCCGGATGTCTACCCACTCGGCTCTTCCATTTTTCACTCGGATCACGAATTTGCGTTCCAGCGTGGTGGCGATCGCAGCCGGCGGCAGGACAAATGAGGGCGCGTTTCGCCCGAGGCTAAGCCGGGCCGATACGAAACTGCCTGCCTTCAGGAGATGACGGCCATTGTCGACGTCGAATTCCCACAATTCCGTACGGGTGGCAGGGTCGACGGTTTCTGTTTTCCTGGCAAGGGTACCGGTAAAGCGTTGTTCTGGGAAAGCGTCTACGGTGAAAGACAAACTACTATGACCGGTGGCGGCGGCTGTATACATCTCCGGAACTGCCACCCGCAGTCGCAGCACGTGGTTATCCTGAACAGTCAACAGCACCGAACCGGCGCTTACGAGTGCGCCGGGATCGGCTCTTCTGCTGGTGATGACGCCGTCGAAAGGCGCGGTGATATGGAGGTATCCTGAGACCTCTCTATAAGCCTCCGTTTGCTGGCGGGCGGCTTCGAACGACGCGCTGTCCGCGAGCATCTGGTCACGGCTGGTGATCAGGTCGACCGGGGCGACGATCCCGGGAGACGCGGATTGCGAGGCTTCATAAAGGCGCCGGTATTTGTCCATACTGGCGGTATATTTCGCCCGGGCCGCCTGCAACGCCGATTCGGACTGGCCCACCTGCGTCTTTACTTCGGGCGCCTCGATGACGGCGAGTAACTGGCCTTTGCGTACCCGGTCGCCGATGTCCACTTTCATATCCCGCACATAGCCCTGCACCTTGGCGCTCAGATCGGTTTGCAGCAAGGGCAGCAGCTCGGAAGGAAGTTCCACCGTTTTATTTACGGTTTCTGTCTTCAGTACGAACACCTGCGCGGTGTCCTGGGCGGGCGCTTCGGCGGATTTCGCGGTCGAAGCATCCTTTGGGTGTCCGGCGCAGGCGGACAGCAGGACGCCGGATAGAAGGACGGCCCTGCGACCGGAGTAGATTCGATATTGCATATCTTGAATGAAAAATGGCATATTACTGGTGATGGATGTCATCCGGATAAAGCGATACGGGTTTAAACGATTTCCTGCCTGCCAGCCATTGATAGACATGAGGCAAAAAGAACAATACGCTTAACGCAGAGAAGATCAGTCCGCCGATGACCGCGATCCCCAGCGGGGCGGTTTGGTCGCCGCCTTCGGAAAGCCCCATTGCCATCGGTATCATTCCGGCGATCATGGCGGTGCTGGTCATCAGGATCGGCCGCAAACGATGGGCTGCCGCCCCGAGGTGGACGTCGGTGCCGCCGGCCTTCCTCAGTTGTTCTGCATTCGTAATGAACAGGACGGCGTTGGCGATTGCCACGCCTGCCGCCATGATCGTGCCCATGTACGATTGAATGTTGAGCGTCTGACCCGTAAGGAACAGCAGGAGCAACGCCCCTGCTACGACAGCCGGGATGATCGCCAGCGTGGCAGCGGCTACACGGAAAGACTGAAAATAAACGGTCATCGCCAGAAAAATCACCACGATAGCGATGATCAGACCGAATTGAAGGCTCTGCAACGTTTGTTCCTGGAGATCCGGTTGTCCGCGCAGCAAAATTTTTGCACCGTTGGGTAGCTTGCCCATTTCGGAAATGGCTTTGCGAACCTTTTCATACGTCGCTCCGCGATCCTTTTGCTGGATGTTGGCGGTGATTGTGATATATCGCTGTTGATTCAGCCGGTCGTATTCTCCGGGTATGACGGTGGGTTTCCAGGACGCTACCTCGCCGAGATAGTGCGTGGATCCGTTGGAACCGGAAGATACCGGCACTGCTTCCAACCGAGCCGTGCTGTTCATTTGGTAATTCGGGTATTGCACCTGGACCTGGTAGGCGGTTCCTGTAGCCCGGTCCAACCAATAACTGGGCGCAGTAAATCGGCTGGAAGAGGTAGCGGCAACCGTCGACCGGGCTATCTGGTCGCCGGAAATACCTAATTGCCCCGCACGGATACGGTCGATATCGAGTTTGATGGCCGGGTAATCCAGCGGCGTGGCGATTTGGAGGTCCCGGAGTTCGGGAATGACCGAAAGCTTCCGAACCAATTGCCGGGCCGTGAGCTTGCCCTGATCGAGGTTCCGGTTGGCGACAGCGATCTCGACCGGATTGGTGCTGCCGAGGTTGAGCACCTGCTCCACGATATCTCCGGGTTCGAACGAGATACTCGCCTTTGGAATCGCCCTGGCGGCGGCGGCCCGCAGCTGCTCGCGGAAAGCCGCAATCGGGATAATGCCGGTTTTCAGCCTGATCTTCGTGACGGACTCGTTCGGACCGCTGGTCCACAAATGGATATAGTTGACGGGGTAACTGGTCGGTTGGGTACCGATAAAAGCGGAAGTGATCTCCACATTTCCCTTTCCGGCGATGCTGTCCGTCAGGGCGAGCAGCACTCGTGTGGCATCCTCCGTGCGCTCCAGGCGGGTGCCGACAGGCAGACGGAGCCTGACCTGCGCCTGGCCGCTGTCGGTGTCGGGGAAAAGTTCGGTGCCTGTCAAATGGAATAACAGGACCGCCAGGCCGAGGCCGGCGAGGAGGAACAGCGTTGTCATCAGCGCGTAGCTGCGATGAAATCGTTTTCCCGAACGGGCATAGCGTTCTTTTATCCGATCGAACCGGGATGGGCGGCCTTCGCCGATATGCTGTTTGAGCAACCGTTTGACACCACGGGTACGAATGTCTGAGACAGGAGGAAAGAGGCGATCATGGCGAAGCCTACTGAAAGCGAAAGCGGCAGGAACATGGCCCTTGGAATTCCATTCATGAACAGCGACGGTACAAAAACGGCCAGGATGGCCACCAGGATCAGTAATTTCGGACCGGCGATCTCGAGACTTGCATCGGCGATCGCGCGGCCCCTGTCTTTTCCCATTTCCTGGTGCCGGTGGATGTTCTCGATCGTAACGGTCGCTTCGTCGACCAGTATCCCTACCGACAATGCCAAACCGCCGAGCGTCATGATATTGATTGTCTGACCCGCCAGGTACAGCGCGGTTCCGGCGGAAAGCAAAGCCAGCGGTATCGTCATAATGACGATCAGCGCACTGCGAACATCGCGTAAGAACAGCAAGACCACCAAACCGGTGAGCAGCGCGCCCAATCCACCCTCGAACAGGACCGTTTTCAGCGAATGGAGCACATAACCCGACTGGTCGAACTCATAGCTGACTTTGATATCCCCTGGTATCGCGGCCTGCATATCCGGAAGCGCTGCCTTTACGCGCTGCACGACATCCCACGTCGACGCATCTGCGCGTTTCGTGACGGGAATATAGACCGAGCGCTTTCCGTTGACCAGCGCATAGCTCGTGGTGATGTCGGCGCCAAGGCTCACCGTAGCGATATCCCGGATGTAGACGGCTGGTCCCCGGCCCAGCAGCAGGGGTACGTTCCCGAGGTCCTGCACGTTCTCTATGACGCTGTTCTGCGGCGTCATGTAGGTGGAATCGCCGATGCTCACATTACCCGCCGGGGTGATGCTATTGAATTTTACCAATGCCTGTACGACCTGGTCAGGGGACAGGTTGTAAGCGCGGATCTTTTCGGGATCGACAGTGACCAAAACGGTTTTTTGATTTCCTCCGAATGGCGGCGGCGCGGAAACGCCTGGCAGCGTGGAGAACATGGGCCGGACGCGGAAAAGCGCCAGGTCCGCAATCTCGCCCAGCGAACGGTTCTCCGAGCTGAAGACGAGTTGTCCGACAGGAACGCTGCCGGCGTCGAAGCGCATGACGAACGGAGGGACCGTGCCCGGAGGCATGAATGCCCTGGCACGGTTGACATATCCTACCACTTCGGCCATCGCCTGCGCCATGTCCGTACCCTCGTTGAATTCGATCTTGATGAGCGCAGCGCCCTGTATGCTCTTCGAATCGACATATTTCACACCCGTGATGTACAGGAAGTGGTATTCATAATAGGAAGTGACGAAACCCTCCATCTGATCGGGTGACAGACCGCCATAGGGCTGTGCTACATAGACGGTGGGCAGACCCAGCCTCGGAAAAATATCGATCTTCGTATTTCGGATCGCGAGGTAAGAAAAGAAAAGTATCGCGATCACCGTCACTAAAATGGTGATGGGATGCCGAAGTCCCGAGACGATGAGTTTATTCATGATCCGATTGGATTATTTCAGTTGATCCGTAAACAGGTTCAGATTCCCTTTTGCAACGGCGATGTCCAGCAGCGACCTCCACACCTGCAGATAGGCATTGGCCTCCATGGTCTCTGCACTCAACAATTGATATTGGCCCTGCGTCAGCTGGGTAAAATCGACGAGCCCGCTTTTATAGCTGAGCTGCAAACCCAGGTACGATAGCCCGGCTGCCCGCGATTGGACGGGCGCTTCCTGCGCGACCAACAGGTTGTGCCGGTAGTTGGATTCCGCCGTTTCGATCTGCCGCCGGAGGTCGACGGCTATCTGAGACAGCCGGTCCTGGTCGGATCGCAGCAGCGCCTGGAATTGCTTCTTTTGAAGATTGACGGACGAAAATTGGAGTATCGGTACGCTGAGCTGAAAACCCGCGGCGAGATTGGAACGCGTCAGATTCCATCCTTGTCCCTTGTCGATGGTCCCGTCGGGTTCGATACCGGAGCCACGCGAATACGCGTTCGCCCAGAGGTTAAGCGTCGGACGCCAGCCGCGCTGTATTTGTTTAAGGTTGGCCGCACTGACGGATACCTGGGCCTGGTAATACCGATAGCCCGGGTTTTGAGCAAAACCGCCGCCGGTATCCGGTACGGAAGGCAGCCGTGCGGTCAGCAGCGTATCCGCGAAGACGAACGTCTCGGGTGCACCGGATAGCCCGGTCAGGCGACACAGTTCGAGCACCTGCGCCTCGTAGACGCTCTCCGTATTAAGCCTTTGCATTTTCGCCTGGGCGAACAGCGATTGAAACTGTACCGTATCCAGACCCGGTCGAAGCCCTTCACCTGCCAGCACCAACGATTGACCGAGGCTCACCCGGGTACGATCGATGTTCTCCTGTTCGGCAACCAGCAATTTTTGAAGATAGATGATTGCGAGATAGGTGAGGATTCCGGCGTATCGCTGTTGGAAGAGGGCATTGTCGTAGGCGGTGCCGGCAAGTTTAAATTGCGCCGATGCCTTTTCAATGGCGGCGGAACGCTGTCCAAACGTCAGCGGCGTCCACTGCAGCAAGGCGGCAAGAGCGGTTCCGGGAACCATCGTACTGCTGCTCGCGGCATTCACCGGTCCGGAAATGGGTAGCAAAAGGCCTGGATAACTCAAGCCGGTAATATTGTTGTCGCTGGCATAGCCGGCCTGGTAGCCCGCGCTAAGACCGGGAACCAGCGTATTTCGGGCAATATCGATGCCATACCGGTCCGCCATGGCTTGCTCTTTATACGCCTGCAGCTGCGGTTGTCCGGATTCCACCAGCGCCAGTACATCTTTTATGGAGATCACGCGTCGTTGTGCTGGCGTGCTCAGGGGTGAAGCCAACACTGCGGCGAGCGCGAAACCGCAGATCAGGAAACATCTTCTGAAGGACATAAGGGACAAGCTTTCTTATGATTCCCAAATCTAGCGCCCAAATTGGAAAACATTTGGAAAACTAGGCTTGCCCGAAGGAGATGCGCACGCAATGTTTCCCTTCGCTGTGAATGTAACGGACACCGAACCCGTACAACTGGCAGATCTGTTTCACCAGCGCCAGTCCCAATCCGGTGGTCTGCGATTCCTTGCGGCCCTTTTCGAAACGGCCGAAAAGACGCTCGACATCGCCCTCGAGCCGGGGCCCTGAATTTTCAATCTGGAGCGCTTCATCAGTCAGCCGGATATGGATAAAACCTCCGGGGACATTGTGCAGGATCGCATTCCGGAGCAGGTTGTTAACCAGGATCTCCATGAGCGCGGAATTGGCTTGCAGCCGGAGATCGGTTTCTACGCAAGTGTCAATTTTCAGCATGTTCCCTCCGTAATATTCCTCGTTGTAAGCGATCAATCGCTGTAGCAAACCGGTCATCGCGACTGGGGTCTTTTCGGGGAATTGATCGTTGTCGATCTTTGTCAGCAGCAGCAGGTTTTTGTTCATCTGGCTCAGCCGCTCGTTGGCCTCGTTGATATCCGCCAGCAGGGTGGCGATGTCGGCAGTGAGGTCTGGTGCATCCATCAGCAGCTCTACCTTCGAACGGATGATCGCCAGCGGGGTCTGCAATTCGTGCGAAGCGTTTTCCGTAAACTGTTTTTGATTGTCGTACGAACGGCACACCCGCTCGATCAGCTGCATCAGCGTCAGGTTCAGCCGGTCAAACTCGTCTATCCCCGTTTGCCCGGCCAGCGTGAGAGGCTTGTTCTTTACGATGTCGTAGTGTTGGATGGCCTCCATGGCGTCATAAAAAGGCATCCATACCCGGCGCGAGGTCTTGCGGTTGATGACGACGATCGCTCCCAGCAGCGAAAGGAAGATGACGGCTTCCGCCACCGAGATTTTTATCAGCAGGTGCGTGATCTCTTTGGATGAAAAATACGTGGTTACCCGGTAAGTGTCCCTGCCGAGCCGGTATTGCCGGGTCAGAATGGCGAAAACATCCCAGCCGTTTCCCGCATAATAGAGCGATGTGTCTCTTTGGCGGCCGACCTGGGCCGCGGCGGGTGCGCTGCCCCGTTCGATATCATACTCTCCTTTAATATGGAGTGGGACTGCTCCTGACCGGAAAGCATTCCAGACGTTGGCCTGTTTCAATTCCAACTGCTGCTCCTGCATATGGTACACATGGCCCCGCATCAATAAATAAAAGAAGACGCAGCCGCCCAGCATGACGAAAGGGAGCCAGGTGAGGAGGGAGGCGGTGGTCCGTTTTTCCAGGGATGTGCTCATACCACCAATTTGTACCCCAATCCATACACCGAGTGAATGATCTCCTGACAACCCTTTTCCTTTAGCTTCCGTTTGAGATTCTTGATGTGCGAATAAACGAATTCCGGGCCCGGTGCGTTGTCGGAAGGTCCATCGTACAGATGTTCGGCGATCGCCCGCATGCTTACGACGCGGTTCAGGTTCGTACCCAGGAAAAGGAGAAGATCGTATTCTATCTTGCTTAACGGGATTTCCTGTCCTGCGGAAGTTACCGCCCGGGAAGGCAGATCGATGTTTAAGCTGCCGACGGCTACCGTACGGACACCCTCGGCATATTTCCTGCGGATCAGGGCTTTTACCCGGGCGTTCAGTTCGGAGAGATGGAAAGGCTTGGTCAGGTAGTCGTCTGCCCCCTGATCGAGCCCCGAGATCTTATCGTCGAGCGAATCGCGCGCGGAAATAATGATCACGCCGTCTGTTTTTTTATCCTCGCGAAAGTGTTTCAGCAGGTCGAGCCCGCTGCCGCCGGGCAGGTTGATGTCCAGGATAACGCAATCGAACCGGAAATCCTCCAGTTTTCGAATAGCTTCACCGTAAGTGCGGACGCCTTCGCAAAGGAATTGCTCGCGTCGGAAAAAACGCATGATACTGTCGAGCAAGCTTGGTTCGTCCTCAACCACCAGCAGTTTCATCGGCTTGTTTTCCGTGAAGGTAAACTTCCATTTTAGAAACAATTTGGAAAAAAGCATCCGGATCGAGCAATTTTCGAATTTTGGACAGTCGATTGATTTTCACCTACTTATTTCGTTTGGTCGAGGGCGCTTTTCCGACCTGTTAACATTAAGGTAATATTCCGTTAACATTCGGGTCATTGCATAGGCATTGCTTTGCAGCAAATTGAACGGCTACCTGCTAAAATTCTAATCTTAACGAACCAAGACATTTATGAAACGTAACTCCCCCAAAAAATTTCTGTTGTTCGCATTGTTGTTTTGTGTAACCCTTGCCGGTCAGGCGCAATATCTCTTTAACTCCGGGCAGGGCGGCAGCCTTTGGAATTCCGACTCGGCTTTCAAGGCCGGGGTTCCCAATTCGGGCCGGCTCTGGGGCTATATCTTCGGCGATTATTTTCATAAGGCGCATAGCGACTCGCTCAATCGCGGCGGCAATAATCAATACACCGGCGTGAAGAAGGATATCGATCAATTCCAGTTTCGCCGTATCTACCTGGGGTATGATTATAATATCTCCAGGAAATTCATGGCCGAAGTACTATTGGCCGCGGAAGACGATTTCGTCGCTCCGACCCAGGGCACCGGCGATCTCCTGGCCAACAATAAGTTCGTTCCTTATATCAAGCTGGCCAACCTGCGCTGGCGGGATTTCCTATGGAAAGGTAACGACTTCGTGATAGGCATGCAGCCCACTCCTGCTTTCCCATACGTATCGGAAAATATCTTTACCTATTCCCGGCCGATCGAGAGGACTCTTACGGATATACGGCGCACGCCTTCGTACGACTTCGGCGCCGGTCTGCAGGGCCGCTTCCAGTCTCAGGACAAGTCCACGATCTTTGGTTATGACTTCCTGGTGGCCAACAGCTCCGGCGACAAGCCGCAGGCGCTGAACGTGCAAACCTACAAATGGTGGTATGCGGATGCGTTCGTTGGGCTGCTCAACCATCGGCTGATTATCGATCTGTACCAGGATTATAACCGCCAGGCCTGGTTTACGGGTGATCATGGCCACGCCTACCGTGCTATGACGAAGGGAGTCGTTACCTGGGTCGACAAGAAGTTCACGCTGGGCGTCGAGGCTTTCACGAATACACTCGGACAGTGCGAGGTGGGGACGCGGCCCGGCGCCAGGGATACGCTGGACGGCCATTCGCACGCCATAACTTTTTACGGACATGTCAATCTTGTCGGCAGCAAGCTTCGTTTCTGGGCCCGTTACGACATGTATAATCCCAACACCAAATACGATAACTCCACCTACACCAAATACGCCACGCTGTATGGCGTGAGCACCACCTATGAACCCAATAACAAGGAAAGGTTCCTTAGCACAGGTTTCGATTATTCTCCGGCACCCAACGTCCATTTTATGCCCAATATCTGGTATAATAAATATATAGGGCAACAGGCCGGCCTTGGAGGAAGAGCGTCGCATGATTATGACCTGGTCTATCGGCTGACCTTCTATTTCACGTTCGGAAAATTGTTCGCGAACCCCAACTATTCCTATTACCCGTATCTTCATTAATAGAATCGATTGACAACCTCCTCAACAATAAAGAAATGAAAAAAAGCATGCTCAACATCAAGTACAGCCTTTTTACAGGCGCCTTCCTTGCACTTTTCAGCGCCGGCCTCGTTTCCTGTGGTGGCGGCGGTTCGACCAGCGGTTCGGATAGCACCGCTTCCGCCAACAGCGATGACAATACGCTCATCGGTGCAGGCAGCTCTTTCGACAATCCCTTGTTCTCCAAACAGTTCTCCGAATACAACAAAGCCAACGGCCTGAAGGTCAACTACCAGTCCGTCGGTTCGGGGGCGGGTATCGCTCAACTGACAGCTAAGACGGTAGACTTCGGCGCATCCGACGCCCCGATGAACGGCAAACAGGATTCGGCCGTCAGCGGCCCGGTCGTCCATATCCCTATCACGGCGGGAGCAGTGGCCATCGCCTACAACCTGCCCGATGTGAAGGACACCCTCCAGTTCACGCCTGCCGTATTGGCGGACATATTCCTGGGTAAGATCACCAAATGGAACGACCCGAAGATCGCCGCCGTCAACAAGGGCGTCAAGCTTCCCGCCACGGGCATAGTCGTTGCACATCGTTCCGACGGCAGCGGCACCACCAACATCTTCACCACCTACCTGGCAAAGGTCTCCGAAGACTGGAACAAGACGGTCGGTAAGGGGTCCTCGATCAACTGGCCGGTGGGCCTCGGCGGAAAAGGAAGCGAAGGTGTCGGCGGTCTGGTTAAACAAACGCCCGGTGCCGTCGGTTATATAGAACTGGCCTATGCGGTTCAGAACAATATGCCGTATGCCCGCATCCAGAACAAAGCCGGCAACTACATCTCGCCGAGCATCCCAGCCGTAAGCGCGGCCGCTAATATCCAGATCCCCGCCGACACCAAAGTGTCGCTGACCAATACCGATGCCGCCGACGGCTATCCGATCTCCGGTTTCTCGTGGGTGCTCCTTTACAAGGAGCAGAAATACGGCGACCGTTCGGCCGATCGCGCTGCCAAACTGGTAAAGCTGATCTCCTGGATGATCCACGACGGTCAACAGTACAGCTCCGCCCTTACCTATGCGCCTTTGTCCGCCGCCGCCGTCAGCGCCGGAGACGCCGTTCTGAAGACCGTGACCTATGACGGCAAGCCGATCTTGCAATAACGAACCGACCATTTTATGGATACATCATCTGTGGAAAATGGAATGGCTACCCGCAGCGACATACCGCTGCGGGTAATTCATTCTTCGCCCGAGGCCATTTTGAAAGCGAAGAAGCGGGTGCGCCTGTCATTCCGGCAGATACGTACCGAGAATATTTTCAACAAGACCCTTCTGATCATGGGCCTGGTCATGATCGTCCTGGTCCTGGGCATTCTCATCACGCTGATCGTTCAATCTTTGCCGTCGATAAAGGCGCTGGGACTGAAATACCTCTGGGGTAGGACCTGGAACCCGGTGGAGGATGTCTATGGCGCCTGGCCTTTCCTGCTGGGTACCCTACTCACTTCATTCCTCGCGCTGATCATCTCGGTCCCTTTTTCGATCGCCGTGGCGGTCTTTCTCGGGGAATATCACGTGAACGGATGGATCCCGAATTTCTTGAAAAATGCCGTCGAGCTGATCGCGGCCGTTCCCAGCGTGATCTATGGATTCTGGGGCCTGGCGGTCCTCGTTCCGATGGTCAGGACGTTGGAAGGCCATCTCGGAGTGTCGCCGCTGGGCGTCGGTATTTTCAGCAGCAGCCTGATCCTGGCGATCATGATCATACCTTACGCGGCCTCGCTGGGCCGCTCGATGATCACCCTCGTGCCCTCGCACCTGAAAGAGGCGGCCTACGGACTCGGCGCAACCCGCTGGGAAGTGATCCGGAGCGTGATCCTGCCCTACACCAAATCGGGTCTCTTTGCGGGGATCCTGCTCTCGCTGGGCCGTGCGCTCGGCGAGACGATGGCAGTCACTATGGTCATCGGGAATTCCAGCGCGATTCCGAAATCGATCTTTGCGCCGGGGAACACGATGGCGAGCGTGATCGCCAATGAATTCACCGAGGCCGACAAACCGGTCTATCTCTCGGCGCTCATCGAACTCGGCCTGGTACTCTTCCTGGTCACCGTCGTGATCAACATGATCGGCAAACGGGTCATCGACCGCTTCACCAACGATTAATAGTATGCAAGCGAAAAGCGTCAAATACAGGCTTGGCAAAAGCTATGGTTTCCAGCTCCTCACCTATTTGCTGGCCTTTGCGATCGTCGTGCCGCTGCTGGCCATCCTGTTTTATATCGTCCGTGCCGGTATCACCAGGATCAACTGGCATTTCCTGGTCAATATCCCCAAACCCGTCGGCGAAAGCGGCGGCGGTATCGCCAATGCGATCCTCGGCAGCATCATCATCATCGCCGTCGCGTCAATCATCGCCATACCGATAGGGATCATGGCAGGGATCTATCTCAGCGAGAACGGGAAAAGCCGGCTGGCCTACTGGGTTCGTTTGTCGACGGATATCCTCCAGGGGGTGCCTTCCATCGTCATCGGCATCATCGCCTATTTCTGGCTGGTCAAGCCGCTCCGCGGTTTCTCGGCGTTGTCCGGGAGCGTCGCGCTCGCAATCATGATGCTGCCGATCATTGTCCGGTCAACCGAAGAAACCCTGAAATTATTGCCCGACACCCTCAAAGAAGCCGCACTCGCGCTGGGAATGCCCTTCCACCGCGTCATCTTCAAGGTGATCGTTCCCGTCGGATTCAGCGGCATCCTGTCCGGCATCATGCTTTCCATTGCCCGCATCACCGGTGAAACGGCTCCATTGCTTTTCACCGCCTTCGGGAACCCGTATCTTTCGGTCAATATCGCCAAACCGATGCAAAGTCTTCCGCTGCTGATCTTCAACTATGCTACGAGCCCATACACCGATTGGCTTAACCTGGCCTGGGGAGCCTCGCTCATTCTCCTGTTCTGGGTCCTGTTCCTAAATATCCTTACTAAGCTCTTAACTCGAAAATGGAAAGTACAATTATAAAAAGCAGGAATTTCAACGCTTCGTTCGGCAGCAATCACGTCGTCAAAAACGTCAACATAGATATTCCCCGCAATCAAATCATCGCCGTCATGGGCCCGTCGGGGTGCGGCAAGACGACCTACCTGCGGTGTATCAACCGGATGCACGAACTGATCCCCGGCGCGTCGAGCAACGGTGAAATGCTCCTGAACGGCGAGGACATATACAAAATGCACCCCATCTTCGTCCGGCTCAAGATCGGCATGGTCTTCCAGCGTCCCAATCCGTTTCCCAATCTGAGCATCTATGACAACGTCATCGCGGGTTACAAGCTGAACGGGATCAAGCTGCCGAAACCCGAAAAAGACCGTATCGTCGAACATTCGCTGACGCGTGTAGCCCTGTGGAACGAGGTGAAGGACTCGCTGAACAAAAAGGGCTCCTTTCTATCCGGCGGACAGCAACAACGGCTGTGCATCGCCCGCGCGGTGGCCATGGAACCCGAAGTGATCCTTTTCGATGAACCTACCTCGGCGCTGGACCCTATTTCGACCTCGACCGTGGAAGAACTGTTCCATGAACTGAAGGCCAATTACACCCTCATCGTGGTGACCCATAACATGCAACAGGCGGCCAGGGTCAGCGATAAGACGGCCTTCTTTTTCCTCGGCGAGCTGGTGGAATACGATGAGACCAAGACCATGTTCACCAACCCAAAAGACAATCGCACGCAGAATTATATCACCGGGCGTTTCAGTTGATGGACCCGGTTGGACGTTCCACCGCACGGAGCGCCGATAGTTTATTATATTTATATCAATTTATCCAACACCATGGCACAAATAGAAACCGAATTACAGCTGTTGAAGACCGAAGCCATCAATATGTGGACCCTGGTCAACTCGCAATTGAGCAAGGCGCAACAGGCTTTTCTCAACTTCGATAAGGACCTGGCCCGGGAAGTGGTGCTGAAGGAAAAACGGGTCAACGGCAACGAGCTGAAGATCGACCGCGACTGCGAGAATATCTTCGCCCTTTTCTGCCCGGTGGCCGTCGATCTTCGCTTCCTGCTCGCCATCCTCAAGATCAACAACAACCTCGAACGCATCGGCGACTACGCGGAAGGCATCGCCAAATATATCATCGATGCCGAAGCGCCGTTCTCGGAGGAGATGCTGCGGATCACCAGGATCCTTCCCATGTACGAAGAGGCGGTCAACATGCTCGAAGACACCCAGGTCGCATTCGAAAAGGAGGATACCATCCTGGCCCGCCGGGTCTTCAAAAAGGACGACCTGCTCGACGAGGTGAACAAGCGCTCGCATCATGTGCTCGAGCTGCACCTCAAAGACCATCCCGAAGACGTGTCGCAGGCGTTGTGGTTGCTTTCGATCATCCGTCGCCTGGAAAGGGTGGGCGACCAGACCAAGAATATCGCCGAAGAGATCATTTTCTTTCTCGAGGCAAAAGTGCTGAAACACAGGAACAAATTCGTTTAGCGGCCACCGGACTTAGCGCGGCCCCCTCCGGCGATCACGCACGCGTGGATATCCTGTGGATATTGCCCAATCATAATATTTGCATAACTATTCAGTAAACTCCTCATAATACGGGGAGTTTATTTTTGTCCGGTCAATGGCAACAGCCTAACCGTCACGAGGGCGTTCGCGCGGGGCACGAGCCGCCAAGGCCGGGTTTACGACCGTGGCTGCAGGAGCCTCCTGTCGACGCGATCTCTGGAAATTTATCGCATCTCCAGCACTGTTAATCGATGGTTTATATATGTAGAGTTGAATTTTCTCATGCAGAAGTCCCTTCATTTCCATGAAGGGGCTTTTTTTCGACCCCTGCGCTGCCCACGCAAAATAGCCCCGGGCCAAACCATCCTTGCTTCGCGACCAGGGGCAAAGCCCTTTGCAGCACCTTTAGTTGAACACGCAATCCGGGTATAGCATGTCCAGTGCGTCGCCCTTCTCACGGCCGCAATGATGCATCAGGTAGCTGACGATCGATTCCGTCGAATAGTCGGGACGGAGATGCGGTTTTTTCTTCTGGCCCATCCAGACACGGAAAGACCGCTCGAAACCTTCGTCCAGCGCGTGGATGACGGGTATCCCCATCTTCGAAAGCGCGGCAGCGTTGCAAGACTGCTCATACTGCCCCCGGATCGGGATGACCATCAGTTTCTTACCGAGATACAACGCCTCCGCGGGCGTTTCGAAACCGGCGCCCGTGAGGATCGCCTTACACGTAATGAGGCTCTTGTTGAACGCTGTCCTGTTCACCGGGAGAAAGAGGATATTCCCGTCCCTCGCGGGCCGCTGGACTTCTTTGGAGAAGACCTGGAACACGAACTCTTTCAACGGCTGGAGATAGCGTTTTACCGTAGCGTCGCAGAAGGATGACAAATAAACGGTGACATGTCCCTTATCCCCGGGGTCCGCCTGCACGATATCCTTCTTGATCACCGGGGGCAAAATGAAATCATCGTATTGCCGGAAGTGCAGACCGATATACTGCGTGGCGCGCGAATAATTGCGCAGGATCCATTCGCCCACCCGGTCGCGGTTCTCCGGCCGCGGTACCTTGGGCGACAAAAAGCTGGCCTGGTGTCCGAACTGCACCGACGGCACCTTCCGGGCCGCACAGGCGAGCGATGTGATGCATTCGAAATCGTTGATGACGAGGTCGTACTTGTCGACCGGCAGATCGCGCACCTCTTTCCACAGACGCAACGGCGATACCTTCCGGACGATCTCCCAATAATTGAGACCGCCGCTGTGCGTATAAAAAAGGCTCAATCCCTTGCTTCTGAATTTCACGGGCGCATCCAGCGCGAGCGTGTTGTTGGCGCCGCTGAGAAAAATGTCCACCTCGCCATAACGCTCCAGGTAGGGGAGGATCTCCATCGCCCTGCTGATATGGCCATTGCCTGTAGCCTGTACCGCGTAAAAGATCTTCATAGTTGATGTTTTAGATGGCTGCCAGCGAATTGATATAGTAATTGATCTCGTCCGTCAGCACGTTGACCGAACGTTTCATTTCGTCGGTCTGCGTGACGGGGAAATCCTTTTCGTCGTATTCGAAGATCGCCCAATGATTTTGGTGGTATTCGAGCGCCGTCAGGTGCTCGACCCAATCTCCCGAATTCAGATAGGTAACCTTACCGTCCTTCGTTTCCACCACCTTCTTCTGCGGCTGGTGGATATGCCCGCAGATCACGTAATCGTATTTTTTCTCGATGGCCAGTTCGGCCGCGATGGCTTCGAAATCGTTGATCTTGCTGACCGCCTTGTTGACCCCGGCCATTACCTTTTTCGAAATCGACACCCGCTCGCGGCCCAGTAATTCCAGGATCCAGTTGATGAAGCGGTTGAACCGTATCAGGAGGTTGTATCCGCTGCTGCCCAGTTTGGCCAGTATCCTGGCCCCGCCCTTCGTCGTGTTGTCGAAGACATCTCCATGGAAGATCCAGGTCATCTTGTTGTCGATCTCCAGCACCAGCTTATCGGTCAGTGTGAAGCTGCCCATCTGGATATCCGTGTACCTGCGGAGCATTTCGTCATGGTTGCCGGTGATGTAGAATACCCTGGTGCCGTTGGTGATGAACTGGACGATCTCCTTGATGACCATCATGTGAGCTACCGGGAAATAGCGTTTCGTGAATTGCCAACCGTCGATGATGTCTCCGTTGAGGATCAGTATGTTAGGGGTGATGCTTTTGAGGTAGTTGACCAGCTCCCTGGCTCGGCAGCCGTAGGTTCCCAGGTGAACGTCCGAAATGACAACTACATCTACGGGTCGTTTTTCCATTATTGTGGTTTTTCAAAGTTCTAAATAAGATATTATTGGTATTTTAAGCCGATGTTAACAAATTGTAAGGTTTGTGTGAACCCAGTATTACTGACAGCGGATACAGTACCTTCGCGCGCATTCATTCCACCCTTTCCGCGCCTGCACTGCAGTCCCATTGTACCTAACGGTAAGGCTCATCGCCTGCAGCCTCTCCGCCTCTCCCCTCTTCCTCGGCCGCGGGGGCCGCACCCGCTGCCGAACCGTCCTGGTAAAAGACAGGCGACCTATATTTGCAGTATGTTCAGGCACTTCCTTTTCCTGCGCTTCCTTGTCATTGCCGTTGCGGCGACCGCACAGCCCGCGCATTATACGGTAGCCAATACGCATTCGCATAACGACTACGAACAGGCTATTCCTTTCTGGCTGGCCTGGCAGGAACGGTTCGGGTCCATCGAGGCGGATATATGGCTGGTGAAGGGGCAGGTCATCGTCGGGCATGATAAGAAGGAAGTGACGGCCGGCCGCCGCCTCGAAGATTATTACATCAGGCCGCTGGCCGCCTGCATGGCGGAGAACCACGGCCATCCCTATTCCGATACGGCGAGGAGCCTGCTGATGCTGATCGACGTGAAGGCTGATTCCGTGGCCACGCTCGACGCGCTCATTGCGTTGCTGAACAGGTATCCGGTACTCGAACATTCGCGATCGGTCAAATGGGTGATCAGCGGCAACCGTCCGCCATCGGCCCGGTACACAACCTATCCCCCGTTTATCGCCTTCGACGGCGTACTGCACGCCCGGTATTCGCCCGAGGCGCTTTCGCGCATCGTCCTGATGAGCGACGACCTCAAGGACTATACGAAATGGGATGGACGTTCGGACCTGCCCGACCAGGACAGGAAACGGTTGCTTGCCGTCATCCGGTCGGCGCACGCGCACCATTTGCCCGTCCGGTTCTGGGATGCTCCCGATCTGCCTGCGGCCTGGCGGCGGTTGTGCGATCTTCGGGTGGACTATATCAATACCGACCACATCCGAGAACTAGCGGCGTGGCTGAATTCCCTCTAATCTTCTTACCTTACCCGAGGAATAAACCGCCCGGAAGCTCATGAACGAAGAATGGCTATTGCTCATCGGAGACAAGATCAGGAAGAAGCGTACACTCAGGAACGTTACGATCGGGCAGCTGGCCAACCGGGCCGGGGTCAGCAAGGGGTTGATCTCCCAAATCGAGAACAACCGTACCGTTCCGTCGCTGCCGGTGCTCTTCAACATCATCCATTCGCTGGAGGAAGACCTCCGCACGTTCTTTGAAGACATGCACGACGGCTTTGGCAATAGCCACGTCCTCATCATTCGGAAAGGACAGGAAAAACAATTTGCCAAGGAGCCGGTGAAGGGCTTCGTGTATAAACGTATCCTTACCCGCAGCATCCATTCGCAGGCCGTCGACGTCGTGCTGCTCGAGCTGAAAAAGAAAGCTTCGCGCAGGGAATTGATTACGACCGATGCCTACGAATGCAAATATGTCCTGAAAGGGGATGTCGAATACCAGGTCGAGAAAGAGGTGTTCACGCTTCACGAAGGGGATACGCTTTTTTTTGATGGCCGCGCGCCGCACCGTCTCCGGAACACCGGCCCGGCCGATGCCGTCATCCTGGTCTTTTACCTGTTTTGACGCTGATTGCAGGCCCGCCCGGAATATTTTACAAATACTTAACACGCGTTTAGCCTTTATAAACTCTTAACATTTACTTAAATCAGGGCTAACCTTCCCGTCACATTACCCTTCTACTTTCGTCGCGAGTTCCAGGTACATACACCTCACCTAAAAATCTACTGTATTATGAGTAAGCGAATTACCCATAGCGTGGTCGCTTTGGCTATGCTATTCCTGCTGCCCCTGGCGTCGATCGCGCAGAAACTCATCACAGGGCACGTGCTCTCCAAAATGGACCAGTCACCCATCCCGGGTGTCTCGGTAGTGATCAAAGGTACCCATATCGGGACTTCTACCGCCGTCGACGGCAGCTTTGCCCTCAAGGCGAAGGAGGGTGACATTCTGGTCGTTTCGGGTATCGGAGTGGTGGCTACTGAACAGCGGGTCAGTGGCGGCGACCTCGCCATTGTGGTGTCGGCGAATGAGAAAGAGTTGAACCAGGTGGTCGTAACGGCCACAGGCATCAAGAAGGAGGCAAAGAGGTTAGGATACGCCATTCAGACCATCGATGCAGCCAATCTCACTACGGCGAGAGAGCCTGACCCGATCAACTCGCTGAGGGGCAACGCAGCGGGCCTCGAAGTCAACATCAACCAGGAGATTGGGCACTCTCCGGACGTTATCATCCGCGGGGAAAACGATCCGAACGACCGGCCGATCTTTGTGATCGACGGCGTACCGGTGAATTCCGACACCTATAATGTCAACCCGGACGATATCGAGACATTTACGATCCTGAAAGGCCCGAACGCCGCGGCGCTTTACGGTTTCCAGGGCCGGAACGGCGCGATCATCATTTCCACCAAAAAAGGCGCCCGGCTGAAGGGTAAAACGGTGATCACGGTCAATTCCAGCACCCAGATGAACAAAGGCTTCATCGCGTTGCCCAAATATAACGATGAGTACGGGCCCGGTGACAACGGCAAATATGCCTACGGCGGCGGCGGCTCCAGCCCGGCCTCCTATTTTGGCAGCGGCGCGGTCGGTGTGGGCATCAATGACTATGATTACGATGTCTGGGGCCCCCAATTCCGGGGACAGCTGATCCCTCAGTATGACGGTCAGTATACACCCAACCAGACCTATACCACCACGTTCGCCGACGGCAGCAACTATATCGGTCACGTGGCGCCGACGCCTTTTGTCGCCCGTGGAAAGGACAACCTGAAGAAGTTCATTCAGACGGGTCTGCTGTCTTCCAACAGCATTGCGATCAGCAGTTCGACCGATAAGACGGATATGCGGATCTCGGTTGGCAATATCTATCAGCAGGGCATTGTGCCGAATACGCAGTTGAACAACGCTAACTTCACCGCCAACGTCACGCAGCGCTTCAGCGACAAACTGAGCCTCTCCACCTATTTCAATTATAGCCGTCAATCCACTCCCAACGTTCCGGACGTCACGTATGGCCCCAACAGCATCATTTACAATATCATCATCTGGGGCGGGGCCGATTGGTCGATGGCGGACATGCGGGATTACTGGCAACCGGGCAAGGTAGGTATCCAGCAAAAATATGCAGAGTATTACCGCTACAACAATCCGTATTTCATGTCCTATGAATGGCTCCGCGGCCATTATCAGAATAACGAGTACGGCTACCTGTCGCTCAACTACAAAGTGACGCCAAGCTTCGACATACAGTTCAGGCCCAGTATCTCGGCATACGACATGTTCAATTCCGAAAAGCTGCCATATTCCGCGGACGTATACGGACGCGAACTTCGCCAGGGCGATTACCGCGAAGACCGGCGGGCCCTGTTCGAATCAATCCAGGACCTCCAGCTGCGGTATCACCGCAACGAGATCGCCGGGTTCCTCGATTTCCAGGCCCTGGGCGGCGCATCTGCGAGAAGCTTCAACTTCAACTCCGACTTCGAATCGACCAACTACCTGAACGTCCCGGGGATCTACTCCTTCTCCAATTCGCAAGGAACGCTCACCGGCAGCAGTTTCCACTCGTCGATGCTGGTGCTCAGCGCCTACGGGTCGGTCGATCTGGGGTATAAGTCCTATATCAATGCCAATATTACCGGTCGGGTGGATAAGTCCTCGACGCTGCCTACCAATGTGAACAGCTACTTCTATCCGTCCGTTAACCTCTCCACGGTGGTGTCGGAATATGTCCATCTGCCGGAAGCGATCTCGTTCCTGAAGGTCAGGGCGTCCTATGCCGCCACGAAGAGCGGCGGGACGTATGCCTTCTTTTCGCCCGACATCAGCTCGACACCCGCGGCCGGTTACGGGTATACCTGGTATTCGCCGTACAACGGCCCGAGTTATCAATTCTCTCAGCCCTACCAGTTGTCGCCCACGTATTCCAGCCAGAGCAGCGCTGTCTATACGACGCAAACGGTCGATCCGAACATCAACACGGCAGACCGGAAGGCAACCGAGATAGGCCTCGATATCCGCTTCCTTCACAACAAGCTCGGTCTCGACGTGACGCGATACCATTACAAGAACAAGGGTATCGTAAACCAGCTCACCTCCGACGCCTCCGGGTTCTCTTCCTATCTGACAAACGGTGATGTGTATACGAATGATGGGTGGGAAGCCACGATCAGCGGTACGCCGGTGTCAACAATCAGTGGGTTTACCTGGAACGTCGTAGCCAATTTTTCCACCTATCAGAAGAAATGGGTCGATTACGTCAGCCATCCCAACAACTACGAGAAGAATGGCGCCAGGGTCGATCTTGTGTACGGCAACGCATTCGTCAGGACGCCCGACGGCAAGATGGTGATCGATCCGGGGTCAGGGGTCTACCTGCGCTATTCCGACCTGGGCGTTTCGGCAAACAAGATTTATGGCCACGCCGATCCGGACTGGCAATGGGGCTTGGTGAACACGTTCAGCTATAAGAGCTTTGCGTTCCGCTTCCAGTTCGACGGGCTGGTAGGCGGAGTATTGGAAGACTATGTACGGAAGAAGACCTTGCAGGGGGGGCGTCACATCGAAAGCGCAACAGGTGCACTCGGCGCTGCCCGGCCTTCCGACGAGGCAAACGTAGCCGCCTATACCGGTCAGGGCGTACTGCTCACCGGCGCGCCGATACAGCTGGACCCGATCAATGGAACGATCCTGAACATGAAGAACCTGAGCGAGGCTCCGAACACCGTGAAGAGCCAGGTACAGCCCTTTGTCACCCGCGAAGCCTCCATCCCGGACCTCGACATTGTCAAAAAAACGAACGCGAAATTAAGAGAGGTGACCATTACCTACAAAATACCCCAAAGTACGTTTGGAAAAAGATCCATCATCAGCAATGCCAGCATATCCCTGGTGGGTAGGAACCTCCTGTACTTCTTCCCGAACAAATACAAGGACATGGATGTGGACCAATATACCCAGGACGCCGGCTCGGGATTGCAGACACCGACGATGCGCAGCTACGGCTTCAATGTAAACTTCTCTTTCTAATTCGATAAAGAAAAGAATATGACACGCAAATTTTTATTTTTCATCCTTATGGGCGGCTTACTGATCAGTTCGTGCAACAAACAGATCCAGCAAAAGGAAACCGACCCCAATAACCCTACCAGCGTACCTCCCAGTCTGATCCTGGGAACCTTGCTGACCGATATGTCCGGGACGGGCGGCGCCGGACGACTCAGTGGAACGGGGTCCGGAGAAGGCGTCAACTCCTGGGATGGAGCGCACCGCTGGAACCAGTACCATTGCAGCAACTACGATTATTATGATAACAATATCTACACCTGGACGAACGGGAACTTCGACCCCTATCTCGTCATGACCAATATTAGGCAAATGGAGGACGAAGTTACTTCCCGCGGCGGCGCCAGGGTAAACCCATATGAGGCAGTAGGCAGATTCATCATCGCCTATTATTATTACAACCTGACCTCGCTTTACGGTGACGTGCCGCAGGCGCAGGCCCTCGGGGCGTCCAAGGACTCCAAACCCGCCTATACCCCGCAGGAGCAGGTGTTCAAATACGTACTCGATCAGCTGGATTCGGCCAATACGGACCTCGGTACGCTAATCGCCCAGAACGATAATTCGCTGTCCACTACCCAGGACATCTACTATCACGGCGATCTTACACTCTGGCAGAAAGCGGTGAACTCGTTCAAATTGAGGGTGTTGGTAGCGCTTAGCCCAAAAGCTTCGGACGCCAATCTGAACGTGCCCGCGCAGTTTGCCGCCATCCTCGGCAATTCCGCAAAATATCCCGTGTTCACCAGCCAGGGGGACGATCTGAAGTTCGAATACAACCCGGGAGGCGGCAACACCTACAGTACTTATCCCTTTAACCCGAGCAACTTCGGCTCTATCGCCGCCCGCTTTAACATGGCCAAGACCTATGTGGATGCGGTTGTCGGGCTAAACGATCCGAGGGTCTTCGTCACCTGCGAACCAGCCTGGACGCTCGTAGGGAACGATCCAAACCCGGCACAATACAAGTACTTCGCCGGTGCAAGCACGGGAGAGTCCGTGGCCTCGATGTACAACAACGCGAATACGGGCATCTATTCCTTCATCAACCGCAAGCGGTATTATTCCAACTTCACCGGCGAACCGGACGTCTTGCTCGGATACAAGGAGCTTTGCTTCAATATCGCCGAAGGCATCACGCGCGGGTGGGCCGCCGGCGATGCCGGGACCTGGTACAAAAAAGGCATCACGGAATCGATGGCTTTTTACGGCATAGACGTCAGCCAGACGAGTTTCGTAGCCTGGTTCCTGCCGCCGGGCGCCAACTCCGTGACGCAGGTGGCCCAATATCCCTACACCTTCGATTTTAACGCCTACTATGCACAGCCGTCGGTCAAGCTGTCTGCGACACAGACCACAGCGATCAACCAGATCGTATTGCAGAAATACATCGCCAGCTTTGAGAATTCGGGGTACGAGTCCTACTACAATTGGCGCAGAACGGGTGTCCCGACCTTCCTGGGCGGCAGCGGCGTCGGCAACAACGGAGTAGTCCCCGTTCGCTGGGCCTATCCCGTCAGCGAACAGGCGATCAATGCGGCGAACTGGAACGCGGCCATCAGGAACCAGGGCTGGAGTGCGGACGATCTCAACCAGAAGATCTGGTTGCTGAAATAATTGTTATTTGTGGCGCCGCCGCATGGCGGCGCCGCTTTTAAACAGTATTTTTATCCAAAAACCATCCCTTATGACTGCTGAGCAAGCCGAACAGATTACCGACGAGATAATGCGCCTGTATGAAGGATACGGCGGGGCCGAATATGCCGGAGAAAAGGTTACTCAGCTGGAACACATGGCCCAGGCTGCGCAGCTCGCCGAAGAACAGGGGTATGACGAGGAGGTCATCCTCGCCGCCTTCCTCCATGACATCGGGCATATCTCGGAAGCTGCCGACGGCAAGAACGGGATGGATGGATTCGGCATCCGGGACCATGAAGAGCTCGGCGCGGAATTCCTGCGCGAACGCGGATTTTCCAAAAAGATCGCGCGCCTGGTCGAATCGCACGTAGAGGCAAAACGCTACCTCACCTGCAAGGACCCCGCCTACTTCGCCGGGCTGTCAGAAGCAAGCAAGAGAACGCTCGGGTTCCAGGGCGGTCCCATGACGCGCGAGGAAGCCGATGCATTCGAACAATATCCGTTATTTCCGCTCATCATCCAGATGAGGAAGTGGGACGAGCAGGCGAAGATCGAAAACAAGCCGTTGCCGGACCTGCGGCATTACCGGAAAATGATCCTTCATCACCTGCGGACGGCCGCCACGCGCTGATCGTACCCATCCATCTTCCAAACGTATTTTAATATGAGTGCAATCCAATTGGTCGTATTCGACATCGCAGGCACCACCGTTCGCGACAACGGCCAGGTGGCCGAAGCCTTTATCTCCGCGTTTCGCGATTTTGGCTTCCAAATACCCGTCGAAGAAGTTAAAAAAGTGATGGGTTTCCGTAAGATCGACGCCATCGCGCTGCTCCTGGGCAGGTTCGCTCCCGAATGCAGGGACGACGAGGTGCTCGTGGACCGCATCCATACGCGGTTCATCGATAAGATGATCGATTTTTACCGCAACGACGAACAGCTGGCGCCCTTCCCCTACGCCGAAGAGCTCTTTGCGGAGCTGCACCGCAAGGGTATCCGGATCGCCCTCAATACGGGTTTTACCCGCAGCATCACCGACACAATCCTGCACCGGCTTCGGTGGGACGACCGCCATCCTTACATCGACAAGACGATCTGCAGCGATGAGGTAACGCATGGCCGCCCATACCCGGATATGATCCGGACGCTCACCGCAGACCTGGGCATCGCTTCGGCGGATCATGTGCTCAAGATCGGGGATACCGAAGTCGACGTCGAAGAAGGACGAAATGCGGGCTGCGGGACGGTGGTCAGCATTACCACGGGCGCGTATAGCCGCCGGCAACTGGAATCCTATGGTCCAGATTACATCATCGATGACCTCCGCGAGCTGCTGCCCATCGTCGAGAAGGCCTAAAACCGGAACCATGCAATCCTCGCCGGCCACACCTTCCTCTACTTCGTCTGCGGCACTGTCGCCGCCACCGGGTATCAAAGCCCGTCTGCAGCGCGCGCCCGGCTGGGTCTTTATCCTCTATCTTTCCCTGTCTTCCTTTACCGTTTATGCATGTATGTACGGTTTCCGCAAACCATACACCGCGGCATTCTACGAAGGACTGACGCTTTTCGGCGTCTCCTACAAGGTCGTGCTGGTCATTGCCCAGACCATCGGGTACACCCTGTCCAAATTCTACGGCATCCGGTTCATCGCGGGCATGCGCCCCGAAAGGCGCGCGGGCTATATCGTGCTGCTGATCGGCATCGCCTGGACCGCCTTGCTCTTTTTCGCGCTCGTGCCTCCGCCCTACAATTTCGTGTTCCTGTTCATCAACGGTCTGCCGTTGGGCATGTTCTGGGGGCTCGTATTCGGTTATGTGGAAGGCCGGCGGACGACCGAGCTGATCGGTGCGGTATGCGCTACGAGCTTTGTTTTCGCATCCGGCATCGCGAAAACCGTGGGAAAAGAGCTCGTCAACCGGGGCGTCAGCGAAACCTGGATGCCTTTCCTCGCTGGCGGTGTATTCCTCGTACCGCTGCTGTTCTGTACGTGGATGCTCAACCAGACGCCGGCCCCGAATGCCGAAGATATCGCGCAGCGCACGATCCGGTTGCCAATGGACAAATCGCAGCGCAGGGATTTTTTACGGGATTTCGGATACGCCCTGATACCCGTCGTCATCGCCTATATCCTGCTGACCATCCTTCGCGATTTTACCGAGGATTTCGCCAACGAGCTCTGGGCGGAGACCGGTTACAGCCACAACGCCGGGGTCTTTGCCGATACCAGCACTATCGTAGGTCTGATCGTGCTGGCCGCCATCGGAGGCTTCTTCCTGATCCGCAATAACTACAAGGCCTTCCAGCTCAACAACGCCATTATCATTTTCGGGTTCCTGCTGGCCGCAGCCGCGACGGCTGCCTTCCGGTTCCACTACATATCGCCCGTGGCCTGGATCATTACCGCGTCGGCCGGCCTTTACCTCGGGTATGTTCCATACAACTGCTTCTATTTCGAGCGCATGCTCGCCGCCTACCGGATCTCCGGGAACGTAGGCTTCCTGATCTATATCGCCGATGCCTTCGGTTACCTGGGAACGGTGGTCGTCCTGCTGGCCAGGGAATTCGTCCACTTTCATTACACCTGGGTGGACTTCTTTACGGGTATGTTCTACATCTCCGCTTTTGCGGGTGTCCTGCTCGTCCTGCTGTCCTCCACTCTTTTTGCAAACATTTACAGGAAAAAATATTCATAACAGGCACGCTATGGGTTCCCGATCAGCAATCGTTATTGGCGCCGGCATTGTAGGACTGGCTACGGCAAGGGCGCTGGCACTCCGGGGGTTTTCGGTGAAGGTCTTCGAACGCTCGGACAGGGCGGTAGGCGCATCGATCCGTAATTTCGGCATGATCTGGCCGATCGGCCAGCCCGCGGGCAAGATGTACGAGAGGGCGATACGCACCAGGGATATCTGGAAAGAGATCGCGCCCCGGGCGGATTTCTGGCACGAAAAGGCGGGAAGCCTGCATCTGGCTTACCATCCGGATGAGTGGCTGGTGTTGCAGGAGCTCCACGCGATCTTTTGCCGGGAAGGCCGCCCGGTCCGGCTGCTGGATGCGGCCGGCGTCGCCGCTATGTCCGGCGCCGTGATCCCCACGGGACTGCTCGGCGGCCTGTTCAGCTCGGACGAATTGATCGTCGATCCGCGGCAAGCGATAGCGAGCCTGCCCGCGTGGCTGTCCGAACAATATCCCATCCAATTCCATTGGGGCAAATGCGTCTCCTATATCTCCGATCAGATCGTGTACATCGGCAACTGGGAAGAACACGAGGCCGACCTCGTGTTCATCTGCAACGGCTCCGATTTCGAAACCCTGTACCCGGAGCACTTCGCGCAACAACCCGTCACCAAATGCAAGCTGCAGATGATGCGGCTGGCGGCGCAACCCGGCGACTGGCGCATCGGGCCCGCGCTTTGCGGCGGCCTCTCGCTCATCCATTACAACAGCTTCAAGGCGGCGCCTTCGCTGGGGTTCCTCCGGGAACGCTATGCCCGGGAAATGGCCGATTATCTGAAATGGGGCATCCACGTCATGGTCTCCCAGAACGGCCGGGGAGAGCTCACCGTCGGCGACTCGCATGAATACGGGGCTACGCACGATCCCTTCGACAAGGATTTCATCAACCGGAAAATACTCGACTATCTTCGCTGTTTTGCCTGTTTCCGCGACTGGAAGGTCAGCGAGACTTGGAACGGCGTCTACGCGAAACTGACGGACGGCGAGGCCGACCTGTTTTTTTCTCCCGAACCTTACGTATACGTGATCAATGGGGTGGGAGGGGCGGGCATGACCCTGTCGTTCGGTCTGGCGGAAGAGCTCGTCGCCGGGTTGTAAGACGCCGGCCCGCATCCGCGGACCAAGAGCCGGCTGGATTCCGTATTTTTGCACGATGAAGTCGTTGCAGACCATTTTCAACGAGAACCGCCTTTTTTTCGGAATTTACCTCTTCTTTTTCGCGACCGGGGCGGTTATCCTGTTGATGCTTGGAAAGGCAACGGCCTTCGTGGACCTCAACCCCTATCACCGGACGACCCTCGACTCGGTCTTTGCGTGGATCACTTTCCTGGGTGACGGGACATTCAGCGTCATCGTAATCGCTGTTTTGCTGCTGAGGCGTCGGTGGTCGCCGGCCGTCCAGGTCACGGCCGCGTTCCTGTTATCGGCGCTGCTTGCACAGGTCCTCAAACGATTGTTCTCCATGCCCAGACCCATGCAGTTCTTCCCGGCGGGCCAATATCCGTACTTTATCAAGGGAGTCACGCACCTCGGCTTTGCGAGTTTCCCATCGGGGCACTCGACCACGATCTTTGCGCTCGCCACGATGCTCGCAATTTTAACCGGCGACCGCAGGTGGAAGGTCGTCTACCTGCTTGCGGCCGTGCTCGTCGGATATTCGCGTATCTACCTCGGTCAGCATTTCCTGGGAGACGTGCTCATGGGTTCGTGTATCGGTATATGGACCTCCGTGTTGGTACATTGGGTGGTCGTTCGGAAAGCGCAGGCATGGCCCGCGTGGGTTACCGGTGATGCCGCCGGCCGGCAGATCGATCACTAGTCTTTGGGTACGGATCCTTCGTTTTCCCCCGGAGCACCCCTATTTGCCTAAAAACCCGTAGGTTTGCGCTCGATTTTTCCGGCGCTGGGCCCGAAAAGGACGCAGCCGAAGGACAGGCTGCCCTCCCGGGCCGGCCGATCTAAATACAGGATATAAATGATCGAAGGCAAAAAACTGGTGATCGTTCTTCCGGCGTACAATGCCGAACTCACGCTTCGCAAGACCTACGCGGAGATCCCTTTCGACATCGTAGACGAGGTGGTGCTGGTGGACGACAACAGCGGTGACCGGACCGTAGCCGTCGCACACGAGCTGGGTATCCAACACATTATCAAACATCAGCAGAACAGGGGGTATGGGGGCAATCAAAAGACCTGCTACAACAAAGCGCTCGACCTCGGGGCCGATATCGTGATCATGCTCCATCCGGATTACCAGTATACCCCCAAGCTGATCCCATCGATGGCATGGCTCATCGCCAACGACGTTTACCAGTGCGTTTTGGGAGCCAGAACGCTCGGGAAAGGCGCGCTCCATGGCGGGATGCCCCTGTATAAATATGTCTTCAATCGCGCGCTGACCTTCTTCGAAAATGTCATGCTCGGTCAAAAACTGGCCGAATACCATACCGGTTACCGCGCCTTTTCCGGCGAGATCCTGCGGCGCATCAATTTTGAGATCAACAGCGAGGATTTCGTCTTCGATAACCAGATGCTTTCACAGATCATTTACCTGGGCTACGAGATCGCGGAGATCACCTGCCCGACCCGCTATTTCGAGGAGGCTTCGAGCATTAACTTCCGTCGCAGCGTCGTATATGGCCTGGGAGTCTTGCAGGTTTCGGTGGTACACCGGCTCTGCAAGTGGGGGGTGATGAAGAGGGAAATGTATAAACCGCGAAACGAATTAAATGCGTCTCAATAAATCTGTACTGGTGCTGCTGGTCGCAGTAGCCGCGGCCCTGCTGTTCATGCCGTTCCTGGGCCGGGTCCATCTCTTCGACTGGGACGAGATCAATTTCGCCGAATGTTCGCGCGAGATGCTGAAGCTCCACGATTACACGCGTGTTTATATCGACTACAAGCCGTTCTGGGAGAAACCCCCGTTGTTCTTCTGGATGCAAAGCTCGGCGATGGTCGTTTTCGGCATAACGGAATTCGCGGCCCGTTTCCCCAACGCCATTTGCGGCATCGTGACGCTTGTCGTCGTTTTTCTCTGCGGTTCGCGCATCTATGAGCGGAAATTCGGCATCCTCTGGGCGCTGGCTTACGGGGGCTCGCTTTTCCCCAATATGTATTTCAAGTCCGGTATCATCGATCCCTGGTTCAACCTGTTCACCTTCCTGTCGCTGTACAATTTCATCCTCTATCACTGGAAGAGGAACCGCTTCGACAAACCGAACATCGACAAAAGCGAGCTGTACTATGTCGTCTGGTCGGGCATTTTCATGGGCCTCGCGGTGCTGGCCAAAGGCCAGGTGTCACTGATCGTTTTCCTGCTCACGCTGGGAGTGTATTTGTTATACAACCGCTTCAAGATCTATTTCAACTGGTGGCATGCCCTCCTGTTCCTGGTCGTCGCCTTTATCGTAACGTTCACCTGGTATGGGTACGAGACGATCAAACGCGGGCCCTGGTTCATCGAAGAGTTCCTCAAGTATCAATGGCGTTTGTTCCGCACCCACGATGCCGATCAGAAAGGTTTTTTCGGCTATCACTACATCGTGCTGCTGATCGGGTGCTTCCCTGCCTCGATCCTCGCCATTCCCTCGTTTTTCCGGGCCAAGTACAACGGGCGGTTCGACCGGGATTTCAAAAAATGGATGATATTGCTCTTTTGGGTGGTCACCGTGCTGTTCACGATCGTACAATCCCGGATCATCCACTACTCTTCGATGGCCTGGTTCCCGGTGACCTTCCTGGGCGCTTATTCGATTTACAAGTGGGACCGTAAAGAACTGAACTATAAAAAATACGTGGGCGCCCTGCTGGGTGTCCTCGGTGGCCTTATATCCGTATTGATCCTCGGTGTCGCCGTCATCGGGCTCAACGTCCGGCGCCTGGCGCCCTATGTGGATGACAGCTTTGCGCGTGGCAATATGGAGGCCGACGTCCACTGGACGGGTTTGGAAGGCGCGATCGGTCTGTTGATGGTTGTCGCGCTCGTCGTGGGTATCCGCCAGCTCTCACGCCGCAATTTTACCGCGGCGGCCAGAACGCTTTTCGTCGGTACCGCCGTCGTCGTCTTTTTTGCTTCCGCCGTCATCGTTCCGAAGGTCGAACGGTATAGCCAGGGAGCCGCGATCGACTTCTTCATCGCCCGGCAGGGCGATAACTGCTACGTACATACGCTGGGCTACAAGAGCTATGGCGATCTCTTCTATACGCATAAGGAAAAACCCACCAACCCGAACGCCTGGAACGAACAATGGCTGCTGACAGGAGACATCGATAAACCGGTCTATTTCGTCACGAAGGTCGACCGCGTTCAGCACTGGGAAGACCCCGCCAAATACCCCGGCCTGCATGAGCTCTACCGCAAGAACGGGTTTGTGTTCCTGAAACGCGACGTCCGGCCGGTCTCAGCGCCGGCCCCTGCGCCGCCCCCCGCGGCTGGGCCGGATCCTGCATCGTCTTCCCCTAAATAAGTTATTTATTTCTTCTTTCCGCGACCAAAAAGCCGCAACAGGCTGCTGACGATCTTGTCATTGGCGCCAAGCCGCCCTTTGATGGCGGTGTAGGCCGATACCATGGCATTGTCCAGTTTAACGAGCAATTTATTGCTGCCGTCGCCCGGACGGGCCTGGTAGAAAGTTGCCCTCCGGTACGGATTCGCTTCTACGGTATAATAATACAGCGCGATCGACCGGCGGAAAGTTCCTTCCGGGCAGGTCATCGGTAAGGGATGACCATGGTAGGAGTCGGCGTCGGTATTGAAGATGACACAGCGGTTGAAGACCGGGAGAACGCTCTCTTCACAGGCCTTCATTTTTCTGTCCCATAGCTCGAGCTTGCCGCCCCAATCCTCTTTCCAGTCCTTGTTCAAATAAACCAGCACGTTCACACGACGCTGCCAGTTGCGGTGGTGGGGATGTACGGTGAAGTCGGCATGGATGTTCAGGAAGCCTCCCTTCGTCGACTGGTGGATGCCGCCGCCTTCGAGCCCCTCGTCCTTCTGCAGACCGCTGATCCCTGTCAGGCGGCTCAGCCATTCGAGGAATGCGGGGGAATTCAGCTCTTCGATGGTGCTCCGGATCGTTCCTGGCAACAGGTCGATCTTGTTCAGCCCCCGTTTGTCCTCATTATAATGTTTATAGTTGATCCAGCCGTCCGTCTCGTTGAGCCGGTCGAATTCGACAATGCATTCCTTCAGCGCCTCCGGATCGAGGAAATTTTCCAGCACGATATGCGGATAGGGGCTGGCCTGCTGGTAGACCTTACTTAGTTCGGGCAGTTGAGCCGTCCATTTCTCGTAATCGAAAACCCGGGATACTGTCGTCATAACGCGGCAAAACTACAAAAATTCGGTCAATCCGCGGTCCTGCGCCCGCTGACTACAGCGCGCCGGCGTTGTGAGGCTGGCCTGCGACCGGCCGTCGTTGAGCAAGCTCCAGGGAGGATCAATCGCGCCTGGACTCGAGCGTAAAGCCGATGGTTGTCCCGACGTCGGGCGTGCTGCGGACATGCACCGACTGACCGTGCGCCTCGATGATGTGTTTGCAGATGGCCAATCCCAGACCGGTACCGCCTTTGTCCCGGCTGCGCGCGGCATCCGTCCGGTAAAACCGTTCGAAGATCCGCATGAGGTGCTCCTCCTCGATACCGATACCGTCGTCGCTGATCTCGATCAGCACATTCCGTTCATCGATCTTATAGATACTGGCGACGATACTGCCGTTGGGCCGTCCGTACTTGGTGGCGTTCTCGACGAGGTTGATCAGCGCCATCCGGATCTTCTCCTTGTCCGCAAAGACGGTGATCGGCGACTCGCAACCCTTCTTGATGGACGTCCGGATGTTCTTCGTGTGCGTCTTGATGGACAACGATTCGAAGATCTCGCGTACCAGGTCCTGGACGATGAAGTTTTGTTTATACAGCAACTGTTCGCCTCTTTCCAGCGTGGAGATCTCGTCCAGGTCGTTCATCAGGTTGACCAGCCGGTCGACATTCTTCGCCGCATTCTCGAGGAATTTCTTCCGGATCACCGCGTCCTCCATCGCGCCGTTCAACAGCGTATCGACATAGCCCTGGATCGCGAAAATGGGCGTCTTGAACTCATGCGCGAGGTTCTGGAGGAACTCCTTCCGGTAAGCTTCGTTCTTCTTGAGCAGCTCGATCTCTTCGTTCCGCTTTTCGCCCCATTTTTCGACATCTTCGCGGACCTCGTCGATGCCTTTCTGCGGCAGGATATATTTGAAATAGACCTCTTCCTTCTTCGTGGCCTTGGTCTGATGGATCAGTTTGTAGATCAGCTTGATCTTCCGGTAGATGAACTTTTCGAGCGTGAAAAGGATCAGGGCATAGCTGCCCGAGAAGACGATCAGTAAAGAGGTGATGCCGATGAGCCCGTTACCCGTAAGGAAATATACGCCGGCGGAGATGGGCAATGAAAGGAATCCGGCGGTGAGGGCAGACAGTTGTCTGGGGGAAATATTCTTCGTGGATGGCATGGATGACTAAAGTTACAAAAAACAGCCGCCGCTTGTTCATCCGGCTTCCGGCTTGCCGCAGGCCTCCGGAGTGCGGCCGGCGACCATACCCGGACGGGTCTCAGAGATTGAACTTGTAGCCTACACCCTTTACCGTGGTGATGCAATCCAGTCCGAGCTTTTGCCTGATCTTCCGGATATGGACATCGATGGTGCGGTCGCCGACGATCACTTCATTGCCCCACACCTGGTTCAGGATTTCGTTGCGCAGGAATACCCTGCCCGGCCTCGAAGCCAGCAGGTACAACAGTTCGAATTCCTTTTTCGCCAGCGTAATGTCTTTTCCCCCTACCATCACTTCGAACTTGGCCGGGTCGATGGTCAGACCGTCGATCTTCAACGTCTTGTCTTCCGGTTCCTTGTTCACCCGGCGGAATAAGGCGTTCACCCGGCTGATCAGCACCTTGGGGCTGATGGGTTTGGTGACATAATCGTCGGCGCCGGTCTCGAGCCCGCGGACATGCGAACCTTCGTCGCTCAGCGCGGTGAGGAAAAGGATCAGTGTTTCCTTGAAAGACGGTTGTGACCGCAGGACCTCGCAGACCTCTACCCCGTTCTTCTTCGGCATCATGATATCGAGGATGATCAGATCCGGCCGGACGATCTTGGCCTTGCCGATCGCCTCGTCGCCGTCTTTGGCGGTAATGACCTCATATCCCTCCTTCGTCAGGTTGTATTGGATGATCTCCAGGATATCGGGCTCATCGTCGGCTATCAGGATCTTCTTGCCTTTTGATTCCATGTAGTCAGAAAATTTACGCAAACCTACTGGAAATAAAGATTGTGGCCGGAGAGGCCCGGGTCAGTTCACAATTTGTTAATACATAAATAACACATCCTCCACGCCGCAGATATAAAATATTCATTACTATTTTGTTAGATTGCTCCTGTGTTTGGTCGTATTTTTGCATTACCGAAGGCGACCCGCGGATCCGATGCTGAATCCAAAATTATGGCCATAACTCTAAGCGAAGGGCGAATTTATCTCCTGTTACCGATCATGCTGCTTTCCTTTGTTTCCGGGAAGGCGCAACCCAATTCTTATCCCTACAAGGTGGCGCAGGACAGGATGCTCTGGCACGACAAGGTCGACAGGGAACAGGAACGTCTTTTTCAGCTGGGCGGTGCAAAGAACGATACCCTGATCCGCCTCACCCGCGATGAAGCCGTCAATTTGCAGATCACCGATGCGCTCGGCCGCCAGGTAGACGATCTGCAGCAACAAATCGAATTCGATTCCACGCTCAATACGAATGGCAAAAAGCGCTACCTGCGCGGTCTCGCCGATCTGCTCGCCGGGTTTGAGAAATCGTTGCATGGAAAATCGATCCCGCCTTCCCAGGCTCCCGGGCTGATCCGCGCATTCGGCGAGGCGATGCAATTGGACAAAAAAGGCGAGAGCATAGAGCCGGACATCACCGCGGCCCCTTATGAGACGGGGATGATCCTGGTCGATTGTTTCAATTACGCGCCTTCCGAGAACATCGGGGTCAGACCATCCCGCCTGTTGCTGACCCGGCGGTATTGCGAAATGCACCCATCCTTGATCTTCAGTTACTTGTCAATGCATCCCGGTCTGCCCTTCGAGGACACGCTCATCACGATAGCAGGGCATGACAACATCGGCCAATTGTACGATTTTGCCGCCGCCGGCAACGAACTCGCCTACCGTATCCGGAACAGCAGGGATTCGCTGATCCATACCGTGGCCATGCTCGCGGGGAGCCGCAGCGGCAGGCTGTATTTCCCTTTCCTCGACGAACTGGTCAAGGGAAAGATCACGACGGACGACATCGACAAGGTCAAGGACGACGATCTCCAATATTATCGGCTCCTCGTAAAGACGCGGCTGGAGTATGCCGGACGTCTTCTCCCCCCGTTGCGCGACACACCCCTGGAAATGAACGCCCTGACCGAAATGTTGGAAAAGAAGGGCAAACAGGTATTTGTCAATGAGATCAATGCGCTGCATACCGTCGAGAACCCGGCCGTCCGCTTCAGGATACTCGATCCGCTGACCCCGGAAGAATTGTATTACCTGGTCGTGCTGAGCGAGGACGAGATCTATACATCCAGCTACCTGGGCGTGTACGACCGCATTTTCCAGCGCATGAAGGCGCCCTATGGCGACAGCCTGCTGATGGCCGTCCACGGCGATTATTTCCGCAAGTGGATAAAGATGGCTGCAGCGTACAACAAGCTGGAGCATTTTCTCGGGACGATGGATAAGCAGAACGCGGGAACGGTCATGAAATCGTTCGTCATCCACCTGGAAAACGCCGGCGAAGAGGAAGCCGTGGATGTGGCCGATTCGTATAGCAGCATCGTGGAAAAAAGTCCTGCGTTGGCGCGCTTCATCCTCGACGAAGTGAAATGGAATTACGATAAGAATGTTGCCACGGGCAATAAGAAAGGGATCGTCATCTACCATCTCCTCCAAACGCTTTTCGAATCGGCGGACACGACGAACAAGGTCGATCTTTCCGGCCGCCTGGGAATACCGCCCGTCTATACCGTCGATCACAGCTCCCTGGTTGACGACAGCGGTCGCGTCATCGAACAGGTGTTCTTTTATGGCGACAAGGACAAGGACGGGCAGAACTCCTATGCCGATTTTATGTCCCTGTTCCATACGCGCCCGGGCACGAAACCGGAATGGAAGATCACCGAGAACCCCCAGTGGACGACCATTACCTCTATCCGCGGCAAACCGGTGCTGATCTTTGCCAACAAGCCGCTCCTCGGCGAGGACGATCCCGACGACAAAGCGCAGAAGGCGCTCGATGCCTGGCTGGACGCGCATGACCTGAGACCCACCATCGTCATCCACCGCGGCCATAGCTATCACGTCAAGTACACCATCGAGCAGATGCCCCCGACGGCCCGGATCGTCGTCCTGGGATCCTGCGGCGGTTACAATAACCTGAGCGAAGTACTGAAGATCAGCGAAGACGCGCATATCATTTCTTCTAAGCAAGTCGGTACGAAGACCGTGAACGAACCGATCCTGCGGGCCATCAACAATACGCTGCTGGCGGGCAGGGACATCGAGTGGCTCCCGATGTGGCGCGAGCTGGAGGCGAGCTTTCAAAAAGACGCGGCAGCGCGCGAAAAATTCGACGACTATATCCCGCCTTACAAGAACCTGGGAGCGATCTTTATCAAGGCCTACCGGAAGGCCATGGAAGACGAATGACGGGCAATTTCGTAAATTTGAGGCCCCGCGGCCGCAGGCCGAAAGGGCAATCATCCATGGCAGCAAAGAAGATTTTCGATTTCAGTTTATTACGCCGCGTATTTCACTACGCCGCGCCCTACAGGCGACGTCTCTACTGGTCGATCGCGCTGGCCATCCTGCTGGCGATCCTTTCACCGCTGCGGCCCTGGCTGATCCAGCTGACGATCAATGGCTATATCCGGCCCGGCGTGTCACCCGATCCGGGCGTCCGCGAGAGTTTCAGACAGGCGGTTATTTGGATCACGGTCTGGCAGATAGGCCTTTTGCTGATCGAAACCGCGGCGCGGTTCTATTTCGGTTTTACCACGGCCTGGCTTGGACAGACCGTCGTCCGCGACCTCCGGGTCGACACCTACAAAAAGATCATCGGGCTCAACCTGTCCCAATTCGATAAGACACCGATCGGAACGCTGACGACGAGGACCATCAACGATATCGAGGCGATCAACGATATCTTCTCGGATGGCCTGATCCCCCTGCTGGCCGATCTGCTTTCGATCGTTTCGATCCTGCTGTTCATGTTTTTTTCGGATTGGCGGCTGACGCTCGTCTGTCTGGCGCCGTTCCCGTTCCTGCTGCTGGCGACCTGGGTGTTCAAGGAATCCGTCAACAAGTCGTTCATCCGGGTACGCAATGCGGTGGCTGCGCTGAACGCTTTCGTGCAGGAGCATATCACGGGCATGCAGATCGTCCAGGCGTTTGCGGCCGAACGCCGCGAGGCCGCAAAATTCAACGGGATCAACCGCGAACACCGGAACGCGAACATCAATGCGATCTTCGCCTATTCCGTTTTTTTTCCTGTGGTGGAGATCATCCTTGCGCTTTCCACGGCGCTTCTGGTCTGGTGGTGCGCCACCCGCGCAATGCACGTCCCGGAAGCCCAGGCCCGTCTGCTGGCGGGAGAGATCGTCTCTTTCTACCTGTACCTCAATCTCCTTTTCCGGCCGCTGCGCGTGATGGCCGATAAATTTAATGTATTGCAAATGGGGATGGTAGCCAGCGAACGGGTGTTCCGGGTCCTGGACAACGACGATTTCATCAAGACCCAGGGCGCCTTTGCTCCGGCGCGCATGCGTGGCAAGGTCGAGTTCGATCACGTCAATTTCGCTTACACCGCCGACCGGTACGTCCTGAAGAATATCTCCTTCACGATGCAACCCGGCCAGACGATTGCGCTCGTTGGACATACCGGCAGCGGCAAGACCTCGATCATCAGCCTCCTCAACCGGCTTTATCACATCCAGCAAGGCGAGATCCGGATCGATGATGTACCGATCGGCGACTACCGGCTCGACGCGCTCCGGAAGGGCATCGGGGTCGTGCTCCAGGACGTTTTTCTGTTCTCCGGTTCGGTCGTCGACAATATCACGTTACGCAATGACTCCATACCGATGGAAAAGGTGATCGAAGCGGCCAAACTGATCGGAATGCACGACTTCATTCTGCGGCTGCCCGGGGGGTATCATTACAATGTGATGGAACGCGGCAGTTCCCTATCGCTCGGCCAGCGCCAGCTGTTGTCGTTCATCCGTGCATTGTTGTACGACCCTTCCATTCTCATCCTCGACGAAGCCACCTCTTCGGTCGACACCGAATCGGAACAACTGATCCAGGAAGCCATCGAAAAGCTGATCGCCGGCCGGAGCTCCATCATCATCGCTCACCGGTTGTCCACGATCCGCAAGGCCAGCCAGATCATCGTCCTGGACAAGGGCGAGATCCGGGAGATCGGCACGCACGAACAGTTGCTGGCCAAAGGCGGGTTCTATGCGAAATTGCACGAAATGCAATTCAGCAAGCATGCATCCGCGGAGCGTAAGGCGTCCTAAGATCGTGGTAACCAGCGGGCCCCGATTTCTTTGATCGACCAACCGGGCGGGGTCTGGCCGCATCCTGATGCTATCCGGGCCGAAAATGGCGTTCAGCCCAATTTTTTGCCGAAAATCCCCCATTATGTGCCCCTCCCCCCGTATCTTTGCGGCAAATTTTGGGATGGGTATGATATCCAGAAGGTTCAAATCTTTATTGGTCGCGGCTTTCAGCTTATTTACTATATTTTTTTCTAATGTGTCTTATGCGCAAAAATGGGATCCTTCCAGCCAGATCCTGGAACATATCTCGGACGCGCACGAATTCCACTTTTTCACGCTGAACAGAAAGCCGGTCACCATCCCGCTGCCGGTGATCCTTTATTCCAAAGACAAAGGCTGGTCGGCATTCATGTCATCCCGCTTCGAACACGGCGAGGTGGCCTATGACGGATACCGCCTGGTGGAAGAAAGCTATGTCACGGAACACCACCTCGATCCCAACGTATTCAAAGCCGGCAAGATCTATGCCGTGGACGGCCGGGGTCTGCCTCGATCCTATACCGCCGCGAAGGTGTACGACCTCTCACTGACCCGCAATGCGGTGCAGGTGATCATCTCTGTTTTGTTGCTCATCTGGATCATGAGCGGCGTCGGCGGGAAATACAAAAAGGGCCATGGTGTGAAAACCGCTCCGACCGGGTTCCAGAATGCCGTGGAACCGGTGGTGACCTTTATCCGCGACGAGGTGGGTGTCGTCAATCTCGGCGACCGGCACGAGAAATTCATGCCGCTGCTGTTGTCGATCTTCTTTTTCATCCTGACCAACAGCCTGCTCAGTCTTATTCCCGGGACGGCCAATGTAGCCGGCAATATTGCCTTTACGGGTATGCTCGGCATCGTCGCCTTCTTCGTGATCATGTTCAGTACCAATAAACACTATTGGCTGCATATCATATGGCCTCCCGTGCCGCACGGCGTCAAGCCCATCATGTGGCCCGTGGAGCTCCTCGGCATTTTTACGAAACCGTTCGCCCTCATCATCCGTCTTTTTGCGAACATGATCTCGGGGCACGTCATCATCCTGAGCTTTATCATCCTGATCTTCGTCTTCGGCGCCATGAATACCGCGCTCGGTTGGGGTACATCTCCTTTCTTTATCGCATTGGCGGTATTCATCTACCTGATCGAAATACTGGTCGCGTTCATACAGGCTTATATATTCGCAGCGTTGACCGCCGTATTTATCGGCATGGCCTCGGAAGGCGGCCATGGAGACCATGGCGGAGAGCATGAGGACGCGGTAATGATTTAATTTTTTTTTCATTAATAAAACCTAAGAATCATGACGTTGATGACCACTTTGTTGGACGTTTTGCAGCCAGGTTACGGTGCAGTGGGCGCAGGTCTTGCCGCTGTCGGTGCCGGTATCGGTATCGGCCAGATCGGTAAAGGGGCCGTTGAAGCCATTGCCCGCCAGCCGGAAGCATCGAACGACATTCGTGCGAACATGATCCTGACCGCGGCGCTGGTCGAGGGTGTTGCCCTTCTGGCCGCTGTGGCAGGTCTGCTGGCTGTATTTGCCAAAGCAGCGTAAGCATTTTCACACGCAAAAACAGTACTGCATCCGACGCACAGGGCCGAGGATGCAGTATTTTCGTCGAATGGCTGCCACAACAGCAATTTTACCACTGACCTTAACAAAATAAGTATATGGATTTATTAACGCCCGACTTAGGCTTATTCGTCTGGAACCTCCTGGCCTTCGCCATTCTCTATTTCATTCTCCGCAAGACGGCCTGGAAGCCGATCATCAAGTCGTTGAAAGAAAGAGAACAGGGCATCAGCGACAGTCTCGCGACTGCCGAAAAGGTCCGCGCCGAAATGGCCCAGCTGAAAAATGAGAACGAAGCCTTGTTGGTCAGGGCCCGTGAAGAGCGCGCCCAGCTGCTGAAGGAAGCCCGGGAGACCAAGGAAAAGATCATCAACGAAGCGAAAGAGCAGGCCAAGACCGAGGCCGGCAAGATCATCGCCGACGCCCGGGCGGCGATCGAGACGCAAAAAATGGCTGCGCTGACCGACGTGAAGAACCAAGTCGGCAATCTCGTGATCGAGGTGGCCGAAAAAGTGCTTCGCCGCGAGCTGAAGGACCAGCATGCGCAGGAAAGCTATATCACCGAATTGTCGAAAGAAGTGAAACTGAACTAACTCATGCTACCCAATCCCCGCTTAGCGGCGCGTTATGCCAAATCCATCCTGGACCTTGCCATCGAGAAGGGTCAGTTGGAAGCTGTTTACAAGGATATGCTTTTGCTGCAGGATATCTGTCGCAGCAGCCGCGATTTCGTCGGCCTGCTCCGCAGCCCCGTCATCAAAGCGGACAAGAAGGGAAAAATACTGGACGCCATCCTGGGCGGCAGGGTCTCCGCGCTGACCGCGGCTTTCACCAAACTGCTGCTCACCAAGGAACGCGAGGGCAGTCTGCCGGAGATCGCCGGCGCTTTTGTCGATCAGTACAAGGAGTACAAGGGCATTCAGACGGTCAGGCTGACCACCGCGGTGCCCGTCAGCGAGTCGGTTAGAAAGGCGATCCTCGACAAGGTCCGTTCGGGCAGCCAGGCCAGGGAGATCGAGCTGAATACGGAAGTGGATGAAGATCTGATCGGCGGCTTCATCCTGGAGATCGGCGACCGGATGGTCGACGGCAGCGTCGCCTACGAGCTCAACCATATCCGGCAACAATTCGAGAACAACGACTTTATATACAAGATCCGATAAACGACAGACATCAGCTGCCGGGACCTGCGGGTCCCTGCCCTGCGCCCGAAAGCGACCAGGGCGCGGCAGAAAATAGTTAAACAAACTTCAAACAGATTACAATTATGCCAGAGATCAAACCGGATGAAATTTCAGCGATATTGCGACAGCAATTGAGCGATTCCAACGTTTCCACGGAGCTCGAAGAGGTCGGCACCGTTCTGCAGGTCGGGGACGGTATCGCCAGGGTATACGGGCTCAGCAATGTCAGCAGCGGCGAGCTCGTCGAATTCGAGAATGGCGTCAGGGCCATCGCCCTAAACCTCGAGGAGGACAACGTAGGGGTGGTGCTCATGGGAGACCAGGGAGACATCAGGGAAGGAGCAAAGGTCCGCCGTACCGGCAAGATCGCTTCCATCAACGTGGGCGAAGGCATGCTGGGCCGGGTGGTCAACACGCTCGGCGAACCCATCGACGGCAAAGGGCCGATCAGTGGTCAGCGATACGAGATGCCCTTGGAGCGCAAGGCTCCCGGCGTTATCTTTCGCGAACCGGTAAAAGAGCCACTGCAAACCGGTATCAAGGCCATCGACGCCATGATCCCCATCGGCCGCGGTCAGCGCGAGCTGATCATCGGCGACCGGCAGACGGGCAAGACCGCCATCGCCATCGACACGATCATCAATCAAAAGGAGTTCTATAAAGCGGGCAAAACCGTTTTTTGCATCTATGTCGCCATCGGTCAGAAGGCTTCTACGGTCGCGAACGTCATGAAGACGCTGAACGACAACGGCGCGATGGACTACACGGTCATCGTTGCCGCCAGCGCTTCGGAACCCGCGCCGCTGCAATTCTATGCGCCCTTCGCAGGCGCCGCCATCGGGGAGTTCTTCCGCGACATGGGCAAACCTGCGCTGATCATCTATGACGACCTTTCGAAACAGGCCGTCGCCTACCGCGAAGTGTCGCTCCTGTTGCGTCGTCCGCCGGGCCGCGAAGCCTACCCCGGGGATGTATTCTATCTGCATAGCCGCCTGCTGGAGCGCGCCGCCAAGATCATCTCCGATGACGGCGTCGCAAAGAACATGAACGACCTGCCCGAATCCATCCGCGATAAGGTCAAAGGCGGCGGTTCCCTGACGGCGCTGCCGATCATCGAGACCCAGGCCGGCGACGTATCCGCCTATATCCCGACGAACGTGATCTCCATTACCGACGGACAGATCTTCCTCGAAGGCAACCTCTTCAATGCCGGTATCCGTCCGGCGATCAACGTGGGCATCTCCGTTAGTCGCGTGGGCGGTAATGCGCAGATCAAATCCATGAAGAAAGTCGCCGGCACGCTCAAACTCGACCAGGCGTTATACCGCGAGATGGAAGCCTTCTCGAAGTTTGGCGGCGATCTCGATGCGGCGACCAAGCTCGTCATCGACAAAGGCGCCCGCAACGTGGAGATCCTCAAGCAGCCGCAGTATTCGCCGTTCACCGTCGAACACCAGGTAGCGATCATCTACCTGGGTACGCAAGGGCTGCTTCGCCAGGTGAAGGTGAGCAAGGTGTCTGCATTCGAAGAGCATTTCCTGATGGAGATGGACAACAAACTGCCGGACGTACTCGCCGAATTCAAGAAAGGCAATCTGCCGGAAGAAGGGGTCAGGAAGATGGTCCAACTGGCCGATAGCCTCATACCACAGTACAAGTAGTCGCTACCGATAGTTCGCTCGGGGCCGCGCCGCGAGGCGCGGCCCCTTTTTTTTTAGAAATTACTTGCAGAATTAAAAACTTTTGGCAATCTTTACAGCGTCATCACAGACAACCCCTCCAAGCTCCCGAAAAACAATCCTTTACTTTTATTTCCAATCCTCTCCTGCGGTTCAATCCCGTATTCATCTGATTATCATAGTGACAACACCTTTTGCGTTGGCTTTGCCGGCGGCCGGGCGGGTCACCCAGCATAGTAATATTTACTTAGGAAGATTTTAGTTTTAAAGGGTACGATCAACAACCGCCGGGCTTGTCTAAGCCTGGCTTTTTGTTGTAAGAACGCCGTCCCTAAAGCGCCGCCCGCCACCATATTCTTAAACAATTTTGCATTTTAGTTTGGTTTATAAAATAAACCAGTTTACTTTAGTGGTATCAAAACGACGGGAAAAAATGCGAACACCTTTCTTCATCTTATCCTTTCTCCTTTTCACCGGCATACTGTCCGCCCAGACGACCATCTCGGGCACCGTCAAGGACGGCAAAGGACATGCGATCCGCGGCGCAAGCGTGACCATCAAAGACTCTTACGACGGGGCCACGGTCGATTCCATCGGCAACTTCCGTTTTCAAACGGCAGAAAAGGGCAGCTTTACGCTGGTCATTACCAATATAGGGTACAACCCGGTCGAACAATTGATCACCCTGGCGGGGTCGCCGATCGTGCTGCACATCGTGCTGAAAGAACAACTGAGCGAACTGAAAGCCGTTACGATAACGGCGGGCTCGTTTACCGCTGGCGATGCAAAACGAGGGGCGGTCCTCAGCTCGATCGACGTAGCGACCACCGCCGGTTCCAACGCCGATATCACGGCGGCACTGAAGACCCTTCCCGGTGCGCAGCAGGTGGGGGAACAGGAGGGCCTGTTCGTGCGCGGCGGCGCCGGGTACGAGGCCAAACAATACATCGACGGGACCCTGGTCAATAACCCGTACTATACCAGCGTTCCGGATATCGCCCAGCGCGGCCGGTTCTCACCCTTCCTGTTCAAAGGCACCGTTTTCAGTACTGGCGGCTATTCCGCCTTGTACGGCCAGGCGCTTTCCTCCGTCGTACTGCTCGAATCGATCGACCTTCCCGAAAAATCCGAAATAGATGCTACCATTTCTCCGCTGGTCGTCGGCATGGGCACACAACAGCTTGCAAAAAACAAACAATCCTCGTACGGTTTCAGCTACGACTACGTCAATGCTGGCGCCTATTTCGCGCTCGTGCCGCAGGACGTGGACTATTTCCGCATGCCGCAGTTCCACAACGGGGACGCCAATTTCCGGATCCGCACGAAGAGCGGCGGTATGATCAAATATTACACCACCTTCTCCTACAACGACCTGGGCATCCGGCGGCCGGACTGGGACAGTCTCAATATGAAGGACGCGTTCAACCTGGCTAACCACAACTGGTACAACAACCTCAGTTGGCGCGACTACATCGGCAACGGCTGGAAGATGGACCTCGGCGCGAGTTACAGCACCAACCTCGATAACCTCGGGCAACAGGTGCAGAACGCGGTCAACCAGCCGCAATCCTTCCCCGATTCGGTCTTCTGGATGAACTACAAGAACTTCTATATCGATCAGCGTCAGGACCTCTCGCAGGTGCGCGGCGTCTTCGACAAGAAACTCGGCGCGCTCAGCGCCATCCGCTTCGGTACCGAATACTGGTACGCGTACAATTACCAGAAATACCGTACGCCTCAATACGGCCTGGACACGATGTTAAGGTTCAAGGATAATTTCAATTCGCTTTTCGCCGAATCCGATATCTATATCACCAACGCGCTGGCGCTGAAAGCCGGTATCCGTTACGAACATTCCACCGTCATCAACCGGTCGGACATCGCTCCCCGTCTGTCGCTGGCCTACCGCACCGGCCCCGAAGCGCAGGTTTCGCTCGCCTATGGGGAGTTCTATCAGAAACCGGAACCCAGCCAGCTCTTCTATGCCACCAACGTCGGTTTTACGAAGGCCACGCATTACATCATCAATTATCAAAAGATGTCCAAAGACCGCATCTTCCGCGTGGAAGCTTATTATAAGAAGTATGAACACCTGATCAAGACCGTTCCCCTGAACTACTTCTACTCGACTTACGACAACAGCGGCAGCGGGTATGCGAAAGGGATCGAGCTGTTCTGGCGCGACAAGAAAAGCATCAGGAATTTCGATTACTGGATCAGCTATTCCTACCTCGACACCAAGAGGAACTACCTGAACTATACCGAACAGTTGATGCCCAACTATGCGGCCACCCATACGGCGTCCATTGTCATGAAACGCTTTTTCACCAGCATCAAGTCGGGTATCAACCTTACGTACAGCTGGGCCACCGGCCGCCCCTATTACGATTTCATCCTGAACGGCGTCAAATACAACCTGGCCCAACAGGGCAAAACGCGCGACTACAACAGCCTGAACTTTAGCGCCGAATACGTCCCCAGCGTCGGCAAGACCAACGCGAAGACCTTCATCGTCCTGTTTGCCAGTGTCAGCAATGTACTCGGATACAACGCTGTCTATGGATACAATTTCTCGTACAGCGGGCTCTACAAACAACCGATCACGCCGCCGGCCAACCGGTTCTATTTTATCGGCTGTTTCCTCAGCTGGGGGCTCGACCGGACCCAGGACGCCATCAATAACAACCTGTAAAAACCACCCACTTCTTTACAACATAAAAACTACGATCATGCAAAAGACACTCTTACATCTTTCACTGGCGCTGCTGATCACGCTGGGCGCATCTGCTCAAAGCGACCGGTATGCCCAGGCCATGCAGAAGAACATCGCGCTGCTGGATTCCGCCAAGACCATCGATCAGTTGCAGAGCCTGGCCGGCACCTTCGATCGCATCGGGGACGCGGAGAAGACGCAATGGCTGCCCTACTATTACGCCGCGCTCGCGCAGACCTGGGTAGGTTGGTCACCGGAAACAAAAGACAAGGATGCCAATGCCGCCAGGATCAGGTCCTATCTCTCCAAGGCGGAAGCCATCGAAAAGAACGCCGAGACCTACGCCGTGGAGAACATGGCATCGACGCAACAAATGCTCGTCGATCCGCAGAGCCGCTGGGCGACCAATGGCAAGGATGCATCCGAGGCGCTTCAGAAAGGGCTGTCGATCGATCCCAATAACCCCAGGCTCTACTATCTTCAGGCCATGAGCCTTTTTGGCACGCCGCCCCAGTTCGGCGGCGGAAAGGACAAAGCGAAACCGGTCTTCGAGAAGTCGATAGCCCTCTTCAAATCCGCACAGCCCAGGCCGTTGTACCCGACCTGGGGGCTGCCGCAGGCGGAGCAGGGCCTCGCGCAATGTCAATAAATTGTTGGAAGCAGGGCCGGCGTAGCCGGCCCTATCATGCTTAATTTAGTCCAATGGAACAGGAAAAAGAATTGTCCGGCCAGGAGAGCCTGGCGCTTATCACCAGGATGATCAACAAAGCCAGGAGGGATTACCTGGACACGGGCCTGAGCGCGCTGCTTTGGGGCAGCGTGATCACGTTTTGCGGCCTTGCCGCCTTCGTCAATACCTACCTGCGATGGCCGGTATTGGACTACGTTTGGTTCCTGACGGTCGCAGCGGTGGCCCCCCAGGTGATCATCGCTATCCGCGAAGCGAAAAACAGGAAATACCGAGGCTATGAAGACGACCTGATGGGAGGCATCTGGATCAGCTTTGGCATCGCCATTTTCCTTTTGTCGTATATCGTCAATGCGTACAACGTTTCTGAAGTCGCCTCGCTGTTCCTGATCCTCTACGGCGTTCCGACTTTCGCCACCGGTTACGCGCGCCGCTTTCGCGCCATGATCATCGGGGGTGTGGCCTGCTGGGTCCTCGCAGTGGTCAGCCATTTCACTCCGTTCCCCTATAAAATGTTATGCATCGCCGGCGCCGCTCAGCTAGCCTGGTTCATTCCCGGCCTCATCATTCGGAAACGCTACCTGAAAGCCAAAGAAAAGAATGTTTAAAGATCTTAATCCGATATTGCATTCGCAGCTGCGCCTGGCGGTGATATCCATCCTGATCTCGGTAAAGGAGGCGGAATTCACTTACCTGCGCGAGAAAACGGATGCGACCGCCGGAAACCTGAGCGTGCAGATCAACAAGCTGAAAGAGGCGGGATACATCGACGTCAGCAAATCTTTCAAGGACAACTATCCGCAAACCGTCTGCCGGATCACGCCCGCGGGCGTCCGGGCCTTCGAGGAATACGTCAGGGATCTGCAAGCCTACCTGAACATAAAAAAATAGGGTCGCCGGATGGCGACCCAGGTACTTTCCTGCCTGCGGCGACGACCCATTAACTTTTCGCCAGTTGCATGGTCAGCCGCTCGTTGCTGTTGATGATCACTTCCAACTGGTACATACCCGGCTGGAGCTGCGACGTTCCTTCGATATTGTACATATTGGAACCGAAATCGCCCATCGCCGTTTGTTTGATCAGCTCGCTTCCCTTGTCATCGGTGACGCGCATGACGACGAACGACTTTTCTTTCAACTGAACATTCACCTGGATATCATTGACTCCCGGATCGGGCGTAACGCTCACCGCTTCTACGCTCTTGCTGCCGTAAGACCTTAAGATCAGCACCTTCGAATAAGTGATGCGACCTGCGCCGTCGATCTGGCGGAGACGGTAGTAGAGATCGTTCTTCCGCTCGGCTTCGTGCAGACGGTCGTTGAAGGTATATCTCCCGGTCGCGATCGCCTCTTCCGACTTCACCTCGCCGACCTTCTTATAATAGCTTCCGTCCAGCGAACGCTCGACTTCGAACACCTTGCTGTGGTTATCCGTTGCAATATCCCAGTTGACCGCCACCTCTTTCCGGCTGTACAAAGCGTCAAAACTGACCAGCGTGCTGCGGCTGGGGAAACGGATCGTAGCGGTCGTCGTGATCGAACAAAGCGAAGGGGAACCGTTGTCGCACACTTTATAGCTGAACTGTGTCGAATTGCCCGTAAAGCCGTCTTTCGGCGTGAAGGCGAACTGCCCGTCCTTTTGAAGATCGATGCGGCCGTCGGGAGACTCGCTCAGCAGGTAAGCCGTCATCGTCTCGTGGTTGGGGTCATAGTCGTTGTTCAGCACATTGCCGTTGGCCGTATGGGAAGCGGTACCGGTGAACTTGTCACGCAGCGCGACCGGCGCCACGTTGCAGTCGCCGCTGTAATGAGGCGCGGCGCCGATGTTCAGCTCGTCGATGGCGATACGCTCGTTACCGCCGAGACCCTGGTAATTGATGCAAAGTTTATATTGACCGGTGAGCGATATCTTCTTCCGGTAGTTGTAGGTATGATTGGCATTGCTGCCCGTCAGTTCGATGCTGTCCAGCACCGCGATGGGATTTTCCTTTCCGTCGAGCGCGATGATCTTCATCCACCGGCGATTGCCCACCGGCTGGTTAAAGCTGTAGCTGAACGACAGCGGCGTCCCGTCGGTCAGGTCCATCAGGGGCGTATAGATGCCGGTCAGCTCCGTGGCGCTGGCGCCGGTACCGGAGACCATTGCGCCATCCCCTTCGATGTTCGGTGTCCAACCTGCGCGGTTGACGTCGAAGTCGGCGAAGAACCAGCACTTGCCCTGCAAATAACCCTTTACCTCGGACAGGCGAACGCCGGGCCTGGAATTGAAGTTGTCCGTAATGGAAGGGGGATTCCCGGCAAACAACGGCTGATTCGGGAAAACAAGCGAACCGCCAAGGACGGCGGTGAAGAGAACCGTTGACAAATTCCTTTTCATCTTTGTAATTTTCAGAAGGTGAATAATGAATAAACCCATTGGTAACACAGGGGTGATTCAAAGGAAGGAAACGGTAATTCTTAGAAAGGGCTTAAAAAAAGGAATTGTTTTTCGGGAGATTGTCTTTAGAAAAGTAGTCCCGCGGCTGCGGGGATGGTTCAAAGATAGAAATGAGATTTTGTTTTTGCAAGCCCGCCCGGAAAAAAACGCCTCCCCGGACCGGCCGGCGCTTCAGGCGCATGCCCCAATGGCCGCCATTTAGCACACGGCCAGTTGACAGTCAAATGTTTAGTTGTCTTCGATTTGCTCGTCTTCCGCATTGGCAAGGACGACCGAACCCATCTTTTTGAGCGGGTTCTTCCGGTTCTCCTCGAATTCCTGGCGCTGACGGATGATGTCGATACAGGCATAGACCGCGGCGATAAACGAAGTTTGGTCCGCCTTGTTCTTACCTGCAATGTCGAAAGCGGTCCCGTGATCGGGAGACGTCCGGACGGCAGGCAGGCCCGCGGTATAATTGACGCCTTCGCCGCTGGCCAGCGATTTGAAAGGGATCAGGCCCTGGTCGTGATACATGGCCAGCACGGCGTCGAATCGCCGGTGATAATTGCGCGCGAAAAAGCCGTCGGCGCTGTAAGGACCGAAGACGAGCATCTGGTGTTTGGCGTCCTTGATCGCCGGTTTGATGATCTCCTCCTCCTCTTTACCGATCAAACCTTCATCCCCCGCATGCGGGTTCAACCCCAATACGGCGATCCGCGGTTTATCGATCCCGAAATCTCGTATGAGACTATCTTTCAGGATGTTCAGTTTTGAAAGGATCGCTTCCCGGGTGATATACCGGGCGATATCCTTCACCGGCACATGCTCGGTCACGAGCCCCACCCGGAAATTGTCCGACACCATCAGCATGAGCACGTCGTTCACGTTAAAGGCGTGTTTCAGATAAGGAGTATGGCCCGTAAAATTGAAATCTGCGGATTGCGTATTCTTCTTATGGATCGGGGCGGTTACGAGACCCTGTATCTTCCTGTCCCGGAGCGCCTCGACGGCAGTCGTCAGCGATTTGACCGCATAGCTGCCCCCGATATCCGTCATCTGGCCCGGAACGATCGCGATCTCTTCTTCCCAACAGTTGTAGATATTGATCTGTTTGGGGGTAACCCGCGAGAAATCCCGGGTGCTTTGATAGTTGAAATTCATATCCGGCGCCGATTTCCGGTAAAAATTGATCAGCTTGTTGCTGCCAAAGATCAGCGGCGTGCAGAATTCCAGCAAACGATGGTCCGAGAACGTTTTGATGATCAGCTCCGTCCCGATCCCGTTCAGATCGCCGACCGATACCCCGATCACCGGCTTTTGTTGTTGAAGGCTCATGTGTCAAATATACTAATAATTGAAGACTCGCTTCCCCGGCCGCGTGGCTGCGCAAAACCCCGTAATTTTACCCCCGCATGTACACCCTGAAAAAGTCGCTTGGCCAGCATTTCCTGAGAGATGAGAACATCGCCCGGAAGATCGTAGCCGCCTTGCGCGAGCATCCGTTCACCCGCCTGCTCGAGGTCGGACCGGGGGGCGGTGCGCTGACCAAATACCTCGTCGGGATCGAAAACATCGACTTCAGGGCGGTCGAACTGGACGACGAAAAGATCGGCCACCTGCTGGCCGCCTGGCCGTCGCTGAAAGGCCGGGTCATCCATGCCAGCATCCTGGATGTTGACAGGCCGTTCGAAGAACCTTTCACCGTGATCGGCAATTTCCCCTATAACATCTCCTCCCAGATCCTTTTCCGGATGCTCGACTGGAAGGATGGGTTGCAGACGATGATCGGTATGTTCCAAAAAGAGGTCGCCCAAAGGATCGCGGCCAAACCCGGTACGAAAACGTATGGCGTGCTGAGCGTCCTGATCCAGGCTTTTTTCGGCGTCGAATACCTTTTCGAGGTCAATGAGCAGTGTTTCCTGCCGCCGCCCAAGGTCAAAAGCGCGGTGATCCGGCTGACCCCGCGACCCGCTCCCGGCTTCAGCGAAGAGGGGGCCTTTTTCCGCCTGGTAAAAATGGCCTTCAATCAGCGCAGGAAAACATTACGGAATGCCGTCCGCCCGCTTTTTGACGAGAACACCCTGAAAGACCCGTTTTTCGACAAACGGGCCGAAGAACTCTCGGTCGACGATTTTGCCGGGCTCACCTGGAAGATGCGGGAATCGCATCAATCCTAATTTATTTTGCAGAAATTCACCAGAAGCATGAGAAAAGTCATTGTAACAGCCAAAGTACACGACCACCTGATCCAAACCCTCACCGAAAAAGGCTATACCGTCGACTATCAGCCCCAGATCGGCTATGACCAGTTGCTGGCCAGTGTCGGCGATGTCGAAGGACTGATCGTGACCACCCGGCTCAGGATCGACCGGCTACTGATCGATAAAGCCCCCGGGCTCCGTTGGATCGGGCGGCTGGGAAGCGGGATGGAACTGATCGACACCGTTTATGCGGAGTCAAAGGGTATCCGCTGTGTCAGCAGTCCCGAAGGGAACCGCAACGCCGTTGGAGAGCATGTCCTCGGTATGCTGCTGGCGCTGTTGAACAAGCTGGTTACGGCGAGCGCTGAGATCAGGGAGGGGAAATGGATCCGCGACGCCAACCGGGGAACCGAGTTGTCGGGGAAAACAGTGGGTATCATTGGCTTTGGCAATACCGGTGGCGCTTTTGCCCGGGTGTTAGGGGGCTTTGACGTCACGATCCTCGCGTACGATAAATATGCCTACGGCTTTGCAAAGGGCAATGTGCACGAAGCGTCGCTCGAACAGTTGGGCCGCTATGCCGACGTGATCAGCTGTCATGTTCCGCTGACCGAAGAAACGCATCACCTCGCCAACGACGCCTTTTTCGGCTCGCTCGAAAAAAAACCGGTCTTCATCAACGCCTCGCGGGGGAAGATCCACGACACGGCTGCCCTGATCCGGGCGCTGGAACAGGGAAGGTTATCCGGAGCCGCGCTCGACGTACTCGAAAACGAACGGTTGGACACCTACACCCCTGAACAACGGCGGCAACTGGACTGGCTGCTGGCCCGTCCCGATGTCCTGATCACCCCGCATATCGCCGGATACTCGCACGAGGCCTTTTACAAAATGGCCCGGGTAACCCTGGAAAAACTGGGCCTTTGAACATTTTCCCAGTCATCTGACCCTAATTCCAGGCAGCTGACCATTTTCCCGCGATTGGTTAATTCGTCCATTTTTCCGTAAATTTGCTTGAGATGGACCGCCGGTCCATTGGAAAATATTTGTGCAATGCCTTGGATATCTCCAGGGCGTTGTATTTTTTTTCTTCTATCCTAAAAGGGAGAGCTATGAGTGGATTCACTTATTACACCAAGGATGCGCTCGATCATCTCAAAGCCGAACTGCAGAAGCTCAAAACGGTGGAACGTCCGGCTGCTTCCAAGGCGATCGCGGAAGCGCGCGAGAAAGGCGATCTGCGCGAAAATGCGGAATACGATGCCGCCAAGGAGGCGCAGGGCCTCCTGGAGGCGAAGATCCAAAAGCTGGAGAGCGATCTCGCAAACGCGCGTGTCATCGATCAGGGTACGATCGACACGAGCAAAGTTTCCATTCTGACCAAAGTCACGGTGACGAATCTCTTGAACAAGAAACAAATGACCTATTATCTGGTGTCGGAAAAAGAAGCCGACCTCAAGATGGGCAAGATCTCCGTCACCTCTCCGATCGGCAAGGGATTGCTCGGCAAGCAGGTGGGCGAGATCGCCAATGTCCAGGCGCCCGCCGGTACCATGCAGTTCAAAATCGAAAACATCACGGTGTGACACTTTTTTCGAAGATTATCGCCGGGGAGATCCCCTCTTACAGGATCGCCGAGAATGACCGGTTCTTCGCTTTTCTGGATATCTTTCCCTTGCGCGAAGGACATACTCTCGTGATCCCGAAACTCGAGGTCGACCGGTTTTTCGACCTGCCGGATGTCTACCTGGGAGAGCTGTTGTTGTTCGCCCGGCCGGTCGCGCGGGCCATCGAACAGGCGTTCGAATGCAACCGCTGCGGGCTTTCCGTTGTTGGGCTCGAAGTTCCGCACGCACATCTCCACCTGGTGCCGATCGACTCTTCCGACGACCTCAATTTCACGCGGCCAAAACTCCACCTGAAGCCGGAGCGGCTAAAAGCCGCGCAGGAAAAGATCCTGCGGTATCTCTGAGCTTATCTCGCCCTGACTTTACCGGGGTGTTGCTTGATGTAGGCCTCCCAGCCGGCCGCTTTCTTTTTTTGACGGGCCGGCGCTTCCACCTTTCCGTTTCCATTGGCCCCGGATAACAAGACCGCCGCCCGGTGCTGATAATAGTGGCATACGGCGACCGCGAGCGCGTCGCTGGCATCGTAGGTCGATAGTTCCGCTTCCAGCGAGAGGATCCGGCACAGCATCTTCCACACTTTTTCTTTCTCTGAATTTCCATTGCCCGTGATCGATAGTTTCACCTTTTTGGGAGAATATTCGGTGACGGGAAGTCCGGCATGCATGGCGGTGGCTATGGCGACGCCCTGCGCCCGGCCCAGTTTCAGCATACTTTGCACATTCTTGCCGAAGAATGGGGCCTCGATAGCGAAGTCATGGGGACCAAACCGGCCGATCAACTCCTGCACTTTCAGGTGGATGAGCCGCAGGCGTTCATGGCCATTCTCACGTGCCGGTAACCGCAATATGCCCATTTCGATCAGGCTCAGCCGGTCGCCGGCGCAGTGAATGAGACCGTATCCCATGACAACCGTTCCCGGATCGATACCTAAAATTATTTTAGATTGCATTACGTTGAACAAAAATATAAAAATAGTAGTCACAAAAGTGCTCGCTCCGATGGTCTTCCTCCTGCTTGCCTGGTTCATCTACCGGCAGGTGACCCGGCAGCACAACTGGAGAAATTCACTGGACCAGGTGCTAAAGGCCCTCACCGGTCCCATGCAATGGAAATTATGGCTGGTACTGGCGCTGATGCCGCTCAACTGGGGGCTCGAAGCGCGCAAATGGCAGTTGGCGTTGCGCCCGGTAGGAGGGCTCCGCTTCCGGGATGCATTCAAGGCAGTATTCACCGGTGCGGCCGTGGCCTGTTTTACCCCTAACCGAATGGGCGAATACCTGGGTCGCATCCTGTACATCCCCGGGGGCCGGCGGATGAAGGCCATCGCGCTGACCATCGTCTCCAGCATGGCCCAGTTGATGATCACCCTGGCAATGGGATTGGCAGGCGTTCTTTACGTTCGCTCGGCTGCTCACGCTTCGTTCCCCGGGCAGCTGAACTGGCCGTTCTTGCTGAACATGCTGCTGGTCATCGCGTCCGTTCTCCTGCTAAGTTTAACATTTATTTATTTCGGACTGTCCCGGTTAACCGGCAGACTGCTGAAAATAGGCTGGACAAGGAGGTTCGGCGCCTCTTTAAAAGTTTTAGAAAATTTTGACGCAACGATCTTAGTGCGGATTTTGTTCTTATCTTTTGCGAGATATATTGTTTTCATTATCCAATATAGCCTCGTATTTCCCGTTTTTGGAGTAGATATCGGGCTATCGCGGGCGGTGGGTGGCATGAGTGTTGTATTTTTGATCATGGCGGTCCTTCCCACTCTTACATTCCTGACCGAACTTGGACTGAGGTGGGAGGCCAGTATCCAGGTACTGGAATTATACAGTTCGAATATGGTGGGCATATTCGCCACGTCTTTTGCGATTTGGCTGATCAACCTGATCATACCGGCACTGATAGGAAGCCTGTTAATTGTAAGTATCAAATTTTCGAAAAGTCGATGAGAGTAATTACTACGGTCTGTATCTTGTTGCTGACGATGACCCTCCCCCTAATGGCATGGGATGCCTTTGAACAGCATACGGACACCGCTGCGCACCAACCGGATCAAGCCCCTCCGGGCAGCGAGTTCTGCGGCGGTATCCACAACACCGCTTTCAAAGCCGGGGAATCGCTCACCTACAAAGTATATTATACCGTCGCGGGTTTCCACGTCGCGGCCGCGGGGGAGGCTACCTTCAACACCAGCTTTGAACATTTCCAGGGCAAGGATTGCTACCACGTGGTCGCCGAAGGCAAAAGCTATCCTTTTTACGACAAGTTCTTTAAGGTCAGGGACAAGTACGAGACCTATATCGATACCGCCACGCTGCAGCCATACAAGTTCATCCGGAATGTCGACGAGGGCGGGTACAAGACCTATGAGAACGTCTCCTTTATCAAGGCGGCCGGCACCGCGGTCACCAATGCGGGTGTTTACCAGGTGCCCGATTGCATCCAGGATGTCCTGAGCGCCACCTTCTATGCGCGCAACATCGATTTCAATAAGTACAAACCGAACGATAAGATCCCGTTCGACATGTTCCTCGACAGGCAGGTCTATCACCTCTATGTCCGCTACCTCGGCAAGGAGACGATCCGTACCGACTACGCGAAATTCCGCTGTATCAAATTCAAACCGCTGCTCGTCAAAGGCACGATGTTCCAGGGCGGCGAAAAGATGACCGTCTGGGTCACCGACGACCCGAATCACATTGCCGTCCGCGTGGAAAGCCCGATCACCGTCGGTAAAGTCCGCGTCGACATGATCATGTACCACAATCAGCGCTATCCACTGTCTTCGCTGGTCGACCTGTAGCCGTTTGCAGCATTCCACGCTGAAGGGGGGAGGCATTGCTCCATCAAACTAAGTACAACTATTGAGCAGGATTCGGGTTAAACCGTATCTTGCGACATGGACCTTCCTGACTATTCCTATGTCGTCGTCGGCAGCGGCCTCCTGGGCGCCGTCGTCGCGGAACGCATCGCCGGCCAGCTGGAACAGCCGGTCCTGGTCATCGAAAAGCGCTCCCACATCGGCGGCAACTGCTATTCGACCGCCGACCCCGCCACCGGCATCGAATACCACCAATACGGCACCCATATCTTCCATACCTCGAACGAGAAGGTGTGGAACTACATCGGGAAATTCACCACCTTCAACACCTATCGCCACAAGGTCCTGACCGCTCATAACGGGCATATCTATCCCTTTCCGATCAACCTCGCGACGATCAACCGGTTTTACAACAAAAACCTGAAGCCTTTCGAGGTAGAAGCCTTCATGGCGACGGTCCGCGAACCGATTGCGGAACCCAACAATTTCGAAGAACAGGCACTCGCCCTGATCGGGCGCCCGCTTTACGAGGCGTTCTTCAGGAGTTACACGATCAAACAATGGCAGACCGACCCCCGCAGCCTGCCCGCCGCCATTTTCAATCGCATCCCCTTCCGCACCAATTACGATGACAACTATTTCTTCGACAGGTGGCAGGGCATCCCACAGAACGGCTATACGGACCTCTTCGAACGCCTGCTGGCGAACAAACGGATCCGTGTCCTGCTAAACACCGACTATTTCGACATCCGCGACCGGCTCAACAAAGCTGCCACCCTTATCTATAGCGGGCCGATCGACCGGTTCTTTGACTACAAATTCGGGAGGCTGACCTGGCGCACGCTTCGTTTCGAGCAGGAAACCCTCCGAACAGGAGACTACCAGGGAAATTCGGTGATCAACCACCCCGACCCCTCCGATGCTTTTACGCGTATCCACGAACCCCGGCACCTCCATCCCGAGAAGGAGTACCCGAAAGACAGGACCATCGTCTTCCGCGAATACTCGCAGCCTGACCAGGGGGAAAACCCATATTATCCCATTGCTTCGCTAGAGAACCAACGGCTCCTCGGACGCTACCGCGATGAGGCCGCCGGGCTTAAAAACGTATTTATCAGCGGACGACTCGGCGATTACAAATATTACGATATGCACCAGACCATCGATAGGGCGTTGGAGATCTTCGAGACCGGCATCCTGCCACAAACGCAACGGATCCATGCCCGCTAAACCCGTCCTCGCAGTCGTCATACCCGTCTATAACGAGGCGCAGCGGCTCCGCGACCTCCTGGCGGACTGGCAACCGGTGTTCCGCGCTACCGGCGTGCCGTACCGGCTGATCTTTATCGATGACGGCTCGAAAGATGCCAGCCTGGCCATGTTGAGAGACCTGGCGACCAACGACGATACGCTCGACGTCCATACTCAACCCAATGCCGGGCACGGCCCGGCGATCCTCAAAGGATATGCGCTCGCAAGCGAGGCCGAATGGATATTCCAGATCGATTCCGACCACCAGCTGGGAACGGCTGCGTTCAAAGAGCTCTGGGCGCGAAGGGCAGGTTACGATCTGCTGATGGGTCAGCGCCGGGGTCCGAATGCTTCGGCTGGCCGGCAATGGGTCACCGCCGTATCGAGGACGGTTATACGGACACTCTACGGCAAAGGCGTCAGCGATGTCAACGTGCCGTATCGGCTGATGCGCACCGAGGTCCTGCGGCCCGCGCTGACCAGGATCCCGGCAAACAGCTTTGCGCCCAATGTCCTGCTCACGTCCTGGTTTATCCGGCAAAAAAGAAGGATCTTGCTGGTCCCGGTGGAACAGCGACCGGCCGGCGCGCGCAAGAGCAGACTGAACGCCTATTTTTTAAAGGGCGCGGTCCGATCGTTCATCCAGACAATCTTATTCCGGTGGAGATGACGAATAGATATTACTACGGACTGTTTTTCATCCTCGGCGTGTCGTTCCTGCTGAGCCTCTGTTTTTGTCCGCCATTCGACGTCGTCCTCGACGACCGCGAGATCTTCAAATATGCGGGGATGGCCATCCTAAAGGGGCAGGTTCCCTACCGCGACTTCTTCGATCATAAGCCGCCGCTGATCTTCTTTATCAACGCCGCGGGACTGTTGATGGGGGGCGCGTGGGGTCTCTGGACGATCAATACCGGCCTGGCGCTGTTGACGAGCGCTCTTTTCTACCGACGCTGCTTTCAATACAAGCTGCCCTTTCCCTGGCTGCTGCCATTATTGTTCCTCCTGATGATCCGCGATAACCTCGTGAGCTCGGGCATCAATATGACACGCGAGTACACCACGTTCCTCTTCATCCTCTTTTTCGTCGTATTCCTGGGACGATCCCGTTTTCGGGACGGGCTGATGGGTTTTCTCGCCGGGCTGATCCTTTTTATCCAGCAAGACCAGGTATTCGCGCTGCTGCCCTTCCTGGCCTACACACTGCTCGCTGAACGGCCCGCCGCCGGCCGTACCCGTTATTCCCTAATGGCACGCATGGGATTCATGGCCGCGGGCTTTCTCGTCGTCCTGCTGCCCTTTCTTGTTTATTTCGCGGCGAACCATGCCCTCGGATATTTTTGGGACGATTCGATCCGCTTCAACATGGTGTGGTATACCGCGGAGCATAAGTCCCTCGGCGATCATTTCCGAACGCTCAAGAAAGAGCTCGATGCGGGCAACTATGAAATGCCGTTCATGATCGCGCTCGTATTGGGCGCCGCCTCCTTTTTCCTGCGGCACAAAAGAAAAACGCTGCTGCTCGCCGCGCTCGCCGCCTTTTTCTTATCGCTTGCCCCCGAATTCATGGGGGCGAGGTTCAACGGCCGGATGGTCCCGACCGACTTCTTCTATTATTGCCTCCCGCTCGCAGGCGGTGTCTGCGCTTTGCTTTTCGTCGTTGTTGGCTATGGCGATGAAGCCCTCCTGGCCAATAAGAAGGTGCTGCTGCCTTATGCCTTTTTGCTGTGCGCCAGCCTGGCATACACCTCGCTGCAGCATGCGACCCATCCGGTCAGGCGGGACACCGACCCGGTGATCAATTCGGCGGAGCTCGCCTGGCTCCGGCAGCACCGGCCGGGCAACTACGACCTCTATATTTTCAACTACGACGATTATATCTATGTCTACAACGACCTGAAGATCCTTGCCCCGTCGCGATATATCTACCAGCACATGTGGGACTGGTTTCCCGGATGGGATCCCGACCACTCCATATTGCGCTCGATCGCGGCGCAGCTGCTGCAACACAAGACCGCATATATTCTGCTCGATCCGACCCATATGGACCTGTTCGCCAACCGGGCGGATGCGGCGTGGTGGATCTCCTTTATGAACGCCTATTATCGGCCCCTGCCCATCCCCGGCGCCAGCAATGCCATCCTGTGGGCGCGCAAACAAGCGCCGACCCCTCAACGCCAATAAGAAAGACCATATGAGCCGACACCGAATCACGCTTTTGTTCGTCCTTGCCGCTTCCCTCGTGCTGAGCCTCTTTTATATTCCCAGGTACAATGAGATATCGGGAGACAAAGAGGTGTACCGCTATGTGGGATTGCTGATGCACAAGGGGGGCGTGCCTTATCGCGATGTCTTTGATCACAAGCCTCCCCTGATCTTCTTTTTGAACTACGCAGGAGTCCTGCTGCACGGTTGGGCGCAATGGATCATCGATACGCTTCTCGTGTTGCTGGCGACCTTTCTTTTCTTCCGGCTGGGCAAGAAATATCGTCTGCCCTATCCGTGGGTGCCGCCCTTGTTGTTCAATCTCATGATCAGGGACCATCTGCTTTGTCTTGGCATCGGCATGACGCGTGAATACACCGCCATATTCATGGTGATCTTTTTTTGTATCTTTTTGGGAAAGCATCGTTTCCGGTATGCCGGCCTTGGAGCGATGGCCGCCGCCATCTTTTTCATGCAGCAGGACCAGGTGCTGCAACTGGTTCCCTTTTTTCTCTACGCTTTTTTACCCGGTACCGACAGCGTGCCCGCCCGCCGCCGGCTGCTTGGCGTATCCCTGGGTTTTGTCTTGGTAGCGTTGCCGTTGATCCTCTATTTTACCTGGAATCACGCTTTGGCCGTTTCCTGGCAGGATGCATTCCTGTTCAACATGGGCTGGTACACGCAGACCCTGAAGGAGTCGTTCGGGGACCATCTTATAAAGCTGAAAACGCTGATGGATGGGGGCAACTACGAGGTAGCCTTCCTTGTAACGATCGTCCTCGGGATAGCGGCCTCCCTTTTTCCGTCGTCCAACCGCAAGCTGACGATGGTCGCCCTGGTCGCGGTTCCGTTATCCCTCGCAGCAGAGTTCATGGGCGGACGCGATACCGTCCCGAATATATACCGGCTCACCTTCACGCATTACATCCTTCCGCTGGCCGCTTCCATACCGATCTTATTGTTCTGTGTCTTTGCCTTTACACGCGAGCCCGTCCTGTCCGGTTATAAGGCACAGGCGATCTTTGCCCTTCTCATATGCCTTAGTCTCGCTTACACGGCGGTCCAGCATGGCACGCACCTGAAAAGGAAAGATCTCGACGACGTCGCCAGGTCGCCGGAACTGCCCTACCTGCTCCGGCAACGGCTGTCCGACTATCAATTCTATGTCTTCGGCAGCATCAATTTCTTATACATCACCAACGAATTGAACGTCCGGTCGCCCTCTGTCTGGATCTATCAGCATTTCTGGAGACTATACCCCGACTGGGATACCGACCTCCGCCTGCTGCATTCCATCGAACAGGACCTCTTGCGCAATCGCACGACGTATGTACTCGATCTGACTTCGGGAAGCGGCTGGTTCTCGAATCACGCGGCCGGCGAAGATTGGCTCGGTTTCCTGCGTGACAACTATCGGCCGGTGATGGTCAATAAAGAGCTGTTCACCACGTTGTGGGACAGAAAAGA
>DASZYU010000062.1:0-7148 GCA_035545215.1 Puia sp. | reverse complement strand
GCAGCGTTCGAAGTCATCAACAACTCCGGTTCGTATGAGGAATGGGTGACGAGGGCGTACCTGCTCCTTGGGGACATCTATTTCTCCGAAAAGGATTATTTCAATGCCAAGGCGACGTACCAGAGCATCGTGGAAAATGCGCGCATCGAAGACCTGCGGCTGCAGGCTTTGCAAAAGCTGGCAAAGGTGAAGGATGAAGAGGAGAAAGGCAGCAAGGTCGACAGCGCCCAATAATCAACATTCAACAGGATCACATCCATGGATAAAAAACCAGTTTTTCTACTGTTGCTGAGCATCGGGTTTGCCGGAGGAGGCCTGCACGCGCAGGATACGAGCAAACGCAGGACCATCGAAATTACTTCGTCCTTCAAACCGGTGTTGCGCGAAGCCGTGAAGATCAATTTCAACGCCGCTCCGCCCGCGGTGGATACGGCCCGTCCGCATCTTGTCTACACGATACCCGCGCAATATCTTTTTCTCAGCTATCAACCGGGCGAGATGAAACCGGTGGCCCTGCAAAGGGATACGATCAATCCATGGGTAAGGAGCCAGTATATCAAGCTGGGCGTGGGCAGCGTCCACGCGCCGTACGTAAAAACGGGTTTCAGTTTCGGTGACGGCAAGACGTCTTTCCTGAACGCATTCGCCAACTGGGATAATTCGAAGGGCAGTCTGCCGTACCAAAAAAGTTCGCTCACCGATATCAAGCTGGATGGAACGTTCAAGGCGAAAAATAACCTGGAATGGAACGGCGGTCTGGGATATAAGAACGATATTTATTATCAATACGGGTTCCGGCCGGACACCCTGAAATTCAGCGGCGACCAGTTGCGGGAGAACTTTCAGACGGTGGATGCACATATCAGTCTGCGCAATACCGTGCCGACCGAGTTCGGGCTTTTGTATCACCCCAATTTCAAGGTATCCTATTTTACGGACGCCTATAGTCCGAAAGGCACCGAAGCCAACTCCGTGCTCGATCTGCCGCTGGAGAAGCTGATCGGCAAACAGTTCGCGTTCGACCTTGGATTCACGGCCGACCTGACGCACTACAGCCTGCCTTCGCAGTCTTCGCCGCAAAATAACAATGTCTACCTCGTTAAACCGGGTTTCCTGGTCAAGACGAAAAATCTGTTCCTGCAGGCGGCCGTCACGCCTTCCTGGGATAACGGCGCGTTTTATCTCTTACCCAATTTCCTCGCGGATATCTCTACCAATGACCAGCGGTTTACCATCCAGCTCGGATGGATCGGCTATTATGACAAAGGCTCGTACCAGCGCTTCGCGTCGATCAATCCCTGGCTTGCACAACCCGATTCGCTGCTGAATACCCGTATGCAGGAGCGGTATGCGGGGTTCAAGGGATCGATCAGTAATCATTTCGCTTATGCAGCCAAGATCGGCTTCCTCGAATACAAGAATATGCCGCTGTTCGTGAACGACTCGCTGGGCGGGGGAAGGGATTTCCTGATCCGTTATGAAAGATCGATGGAGGCGCTGCAGGTCCATGGGGAATTGAGCTATTTGCAGGGGCAGGACTTGCAGATAACGGCCAGTCTGAACCTGTTGCAGTTCCACAACCAGAGAACCGAGCGCAAGCCCTGGGGCATCCTGCCGGTGGAGTTCAACACCCATCTCAAATGGCAGGCCTTTAAGGACTTCTTCGCCAATCTCGACCTTTTTGCGTTTTCCGGCGCGTCGTACCGCAGTCCGGACGGGCTCCCGTACAAAGGCGACAATGGCGTCGACATGAACGCAGGCGTCGAATTCCGGATCACCCGGCAGCTGGACCTTTGGTTCCAGATGAACAACCTCTTCAACGACAAGTACCAGCGCTGGCACCAGTATCCCGTATATGGCTTCAATGTACTCGGCGGGATCGTATTTACGTTTGGGCAGAAATAAGTACATTAGCGTCTAAGCCAAAGGATTTTATATGTTCCAGGTCTTGAACGCGTATTTGTTTCAGCATCGGAGTATCAGCATCCCCGGCCTGGGGACGATTTACCTGGAGACCCATCCGGCGAATGTGGACGTCGCCGAACGTACCATGCAACCTCCTGTCTTTCGTTTCCGGTTCGACAAGTATTTCGACCAGCCGGACGCCGCTTTCTTCTCCTATTTGGCGGCTCAACAGCATATCCTTGACTACGAGGCGATCCAATGGTACAACGAATTCTCTTTCCAGTTGCGTAACCGGATCCGCTCGGAAGACCGGGTCGCCTGGGATGGGGTGGGGGTCCTGAAAAAGGACGGCTCGGGAAACGTGCTTTTCGAATCGGTCGACTCGCCGCTTTTCTTCTTACAGCCGGCTCCGGCGATACGGGTGGGGCGCCAGGACGCACAACACACCTTGCTGGTGGGGGACCGCGAGCGGACCAGCGGCGAGATGAATGTCCTGTTGCAGGACCATACCGGACGCCGCAGGCTGGCCTGGTGGATCATCGCCCTCGTGCTCGGTGGGGCGGGATTGCTTATTCTTGGGTGGTATTTCTTCACGCATGGCTGGGCCATCGGCAACCAATTAAAATTCTAAAGCCTTCCCGAAAAGATCGTTACATGCCTGTATTGCATTATTCCCATTGCCCCTCCTGCCGTTCGGAGCGTATACAACCCGTCTTGTCCGCCGTCGATCATATGGTATCTCATGAGACCTTCGCCATCTGGCAATGCGCACAATGCAGCCTCCGGTTTACGCAGGACGCGCCCGATGCGGCATCCATCGGGCCGTACTACCGCTCGGACAGCTATATCTCGCATAGCAATACGAGCAAGGGCCTCATCAACCGCCTGTATCACCTGGTGCGGAAAGAGACCCTGGCCGAAAAATACCGTTTGATCGCATCCGCCACACGTACAAAACAGGGTAGGTTGTTGGATGTCGGATCGGGTACGGGCGCCTTCGCCGGCTATATGCAGGAGCGGGGTTGGGAAGCCATCGGCCTCGAACCGGATGCGACCGCCAGGGAAGTGGCGAAAGCCGATCATCATGTCGAACTGCTGGATATCGGGCAGCTGTTCTCGCAGCCTGCGGACGGGTTCGACGCGATCACATTATGGCATGTCCTCGAACACGTGCATGACCTGCATAGCTATATGGAGCAGTTGAAGACGCTGGTCCGGCGCAGCGGCAGGATCTTCATTGCCGTTCCGAACTATACGTGTTACGATGCGGCGGTCTACCGGTCCAATTGGGCAGCTTATGACGTTCCCCGCCACCTGTATCATTTTTCTCCTGCGGCCATGCAAACGCTGTTGGTGGAACATGGGTTGCAGTTACAGGGCAGCCAGCCGATGTGGTATGACAGCTATTATATATCCCTGCTAAGCGAGAAATATCGCCGTAACGGACGCGGCAACCTGGTGCGCGCAGCGGCCGTCGGGTTGCTTTCGAATGCGAAAGCCTTCATCAATAAATCACACTGCAGCAGCCTGATCTACGTGGTGTCGAAATGATAGCGCGCCGGCGGTAGAAAGGGTTCGCCTGGTCCTCAGGGGTCAAAAAGCGAAATTGATCTGGTAAATACTCGGCCAAAGCTTCCCCGTAATGTATACCTTATTCGTAGCTGAGTCATAGGCGATCCCGTTCATCCACTCGGCCCCTGCATACTTACTCTTCGCGTCGCCGGCTATGGAATCCAGGTTGAGCCTGCCCACCACCTTGCCGGTGGCGGTATCGATCTTCAAAATGTAGTTGGTCTGCCACTGGTTGGCATAGAGATACCCGTGGATCATCTCCAGCTCGTTCACGTTTACGACCGGTCCATTGTTGTCTGTTACATTGAGGACCTTCACCAGGCGAAGGCTGTTGAGCGTTTTTACGGTCGAATCGCCGTCATCGTAGTGGATGCTGACGGAAACCTTTGCCATGCTGTCGGGACTGTAATAACTGACCTCGCTGGAGCCGTCGCTCATGATAATGTATTTGCCGTCCGTGGTCATGCCCCAACCCTCGCGATTGGGGAAAGTGAATTCCCCGATCTTTTTAAAAGTTTTGGCATCATATATGAAACCAATCTTAGTGGTGTAGGTCAGTTGATAGATTTTTCCCTGCAGAAAAACGATGCCTTCTCCGAAGTATTTCTGGCGATCGAGTTCGGCTTTTGGCGTGATACGGCCGGTATTCAGATCGACCGTGCCGAACAACGAACGACGACTGTCCGGCATATCGGCCGCCTCGGTACCTGTGCTCTCAAAGAGCTGGCCGTCATGGAAAAGGAAACCTTCGGTATAGGCGCTGGTATCATGTGGAAAGGCTTTGATAACGGAATAGTTGATGGTGGGCGGCGTATTATCGGTGTTGCCGGAGGGTGCGAGGGGAGGGTTCGGGGAGTTGTTACAGGCGGTCATCGCTCCGCAGTCCAGAAAGCCTCCGATAAGGAGATAAAGGCACAATTTGTTCATAGAAAGCAAAAATACGGGCAAAAAATGCCCCAAATGCTTGCAAGTGTGGGAAAAAATTTATTGTTTTACAGTGCATTAGCGTTCTGGATTGCACCCCTACTGCACCACCACACCACAATTTTCTCTTCTCGTCGGGTGTCATCCAGCATCAGGTTCGTTGACCAAGGTATCCTCCCTGAAGACCAATCCAAATCTTCTTGCCGTCGCTTTCACCCGGCAGGTGCTCTCGTTATGTGGTAATCCAATTCAGATCCGAACGTGTCTCAATTCCTATGATCGGCCATCTCTGAAAAAGAAGGCACTATGAAGCAGTTATTACCCCTGATCGGGTATTTGTTGATCGTCCTGCCCGGTTGGGCCCAACCAGTATGCCGTTCGTTCGATTACCGGCAACAGCAGTTGAGCGCCCATCCCGGACTGACGTCTGTTGTGGAAGGGATCGAGCAGTTTACCAGAAGGCAGCTGCAACAGCGGTCTGTCGAGGTTACGGGTCAGGCGGCTCCGCTCACGTCTCCCACCGTTATCACCATTCCCGTTATCGTGCATGTGCTTTATAACAATTCCTCCGAGAATATCAGCAACGCGCAGATAAAGTCACAGATCGACGAACTGAACAGGGACTATCAGAAAATGAATCCGGATACTGCCCGTATCCCCTCGTATTTCAGCGGGATAGCCACCGATTGCGGATTCCATTTCATGCTCGCGGGCATCGATACCAACGGCAGGATCATATCGGGCATCATCCGCAAGCATACGAATATCACCGCCTTTGCCGACAACGACGACATGAAGTTCTCCGCCAGGGGCGGGGACGACGCGTGGGACCGGGACAAATACCTGAACATCTGGGTCTGCAACATGGTCGACGGGATATTGGGATATTCGAGCCTCGTAGGAGGTCCGAAGGAAACGGACGGCGTCGTGGTCCTTTATACAGCTTTTGGAACCACCGGCACCGCACGGTCCCCCTTCAATCTTGGCCGGACGGCCACCCACGAGGTCGGTCATTGGCTCAACCTGATCCATACGTGGGGAGACGACAGTTGCGGCACCGACCAGGTGGCCGACACCCCGCCCCAACAGGCGGCTACATACGGCGATCCGACTGGGGTCGTCATCTCCTGCAACAACGCACCTTCGGGCAACATGTATATGGACTATATGGATTTCACCGATGACGCCGGGATGCACATGTTCACTTATGGCCAGCGCGACCGGATGCGGACGCTTTTTCTGCCCGGGGGATTCCGTTATCCTATCCTGTCGTCGCCGGCGGCAACCGCGGCGCCCGGTGAACCCGCCGATTCCGCCTATAGCGGCGGCGCTCCGGGAATCGGTGAGGCGCGCATCTATCCCAATCCTGTCGCGAATACGGCGACCATTCATCTGGGCGACGTTTCCAAAGTCGGCAGTTTGCTGGAAGTATACGACCAGACGGGTCAGCGGATCATGGCGACCCGGGTGACGACGCAGGATTTCAATCTGAATGTTTCCGGTTTGTCGAGCGGCATCTATTTCATCCGACTCAGCAATGGCGGCAGCCAGCAGAGTCTCCGGCTGGTGAAAATGTAAGGGCGGGCACGGGGATGCGGGATGGCTGCGGGCGGAGAGTAGCCGTCAGTCGCCGGCTGCGCTGGTCATCATCCGGGCGATCTTGTCCCCTGCGACCGGAGCGAGTGCGACACCCATTCCGCTCATCCGCACGGCGCAGAATACCTGGTCGTTAATCGCCTTCAGGATAGGCATCTTTTCGGAGCCCATACCCATGATGCCGCTCCACCGGTCTTCGATCGTATAAGTCCTTCCCGGCAGGACGACGTCGCGAAGGAAACGTTCCAGCTCGGTTTGTATTTTTTCTGAAAGGATCATTTCATCGGTGTTTTCTTCTTCTTTGGCCAGGTTCCTCGCACCCCCGAGCAACACCCTGGTACCGAGGTCGCGGAAGTAATAGAAACCTTCGTCATGGTGAAAGGTCCCTCTGAAGGGAAGACCGTCTATCGGTGAAGTGACGATCACCTGGCCGCGCGCCGGTTTGACGTCCAGCTGGGGCAGCAGTTGGCGCGCAAAAGCATTCGTGGCGACCAGCAATTGCGACGTTGCGAGGGGAAAAGGAAGACTGGTATGCAACAGCAATCGCCCGGCCGTCCGTTCGAAACCCGCGATCTCGATATTGTTCAGGACGGTCACTCCCATAGCCTGCACCAGGCGCAGCAGCGCGAGGCAAAGCCGGCCGGAATGGAGTTGCGCCTCGGATGGGTTGCCGACGAGCAAGCTGGTATCGCCGAAGCCAAAACGGGAGATCAGCCCGTTGTCCAAATGGAAGGTCTTTTGCTTGCCCGTGATGTCTTTCAGGAGGCGGTTTAGCAGATCGATGTGCGACCTGACCTCGTCCAGGTCGCCGCGGGAGATCAGTTCGTAGCCGCCTCGTTTTTCCCATCCGATCTCCTTCGGGGCAAAGGTCTTCCTGATCCGCCTCAATCCTTTGAACCGCATTTCCACCAGTTCAAGCATGCTCTCTTCGCCGGAAGACCGAAGGTCGCCGATGAGTTCGGTCAGACTGCCGAAACATGCGAAGCCGGCATTTCGGGTGCTGGCGCCCGTGGGAATGACGCCGCGTTCGACAATGGTGATCTTCAGCGAAGGGGCGCGTTTTTTCAGATAGTACGCGCTCCACAGACCTACGAGCCCACTGCCCGTGATGATGATGTCGGCGGGGGCGAAGAAACTTTCTTTTTCCCATA
>DASZYU010000061.1:0-13604 GCA_035545215.1 Puia sp. | reverse complement strand
GTATTTTCCATTGGGGAAGGTGACGGCATTGCCCGTGTAATAGACCCACGTCGCGGACAGCGTCCAGCGCCGGCCCGCCTGGTAGATACCCACCAGCGAGATATCGTGCGTCCGGTCCTGTTTGGCGGGGTACCAGTTGTTTTGATTGATGCCATAGATCCGGAGTTCGGTCCGCGACAGCGTATAGCTGATCCAGCCCGTGAACTTCCCGGCGCGTTTTTTCAGGAACAGCTCCATCCCGAAGGCCCTCCCCTTCCCGAACAACAACTGCGATTCCACGTTCTCGTTGGCGATGAGCTCCGCGCCGTTCTTGTAGTCGATCTGGTGCTGCATCGATTTATAATAGGCTTCTACCGAAAATTCGTACCGGTCGTCGTGGAAATTGCGGAAATAGCCGATGGATTCCTGGTCGGCGATCCCGGGTTTGACGATGTTGCTGCTCGGTATCCACAGATCGGTCGGGTTCGAAGAGGTGGAATTGGACAGCAGATGCAGCACCTGCGTATTCCGGTTATAGGAGACCTTCAACGAGCTGGATTCGTTCAGTTGAACGCTCATCGATACGCGCGGCTCGAGGTTCGTATAATGCGTAACGACGCTGCCGGGACCATATCGCGCGGAGTCCTTCGGATTGCCGGAGGAGTCGTAGGTATAGAAAGTGCCCGGACCGAATACCACGAACGAGCTCAACCGCAACCCGTAATCCAGGTGCCACCTGTCCGAAGGCGACCATTCGTGCGACACATAGGCCGCGTTCCCGAGGCTGTATTTGTTTTGCAACGCCAGCGAATTGAAGCTCGAGCTGGCCGATGCCGAAATAATGCCCGGCGCGATCGTATGATGGACCAAGCTGAGACCGAAATCGATCTTATTCCCGGCATCGATGTAGTACTGCAGGTCCTCCTTCAGATCGACGTCGCGGATGTTCGAGGTGAACCCGATGTCGTTGTTCGCGTTGGTGATCCGGATCCTGTAGCTGTATTTGCTGTAGATGAACGAGGTATTGGAAAAAAGCCGGCTGTTGAAGACATGGTTCCAGCGCGCGGTCCCCGTCGCATTCCCGTAATCGATGCCGAAGGTGTTGGCAAAAGCCAGGTAGTCGCGTCCGAAATAACCGGAAAGATAGACGCGGTTCTTGTCGTCGAACCGGTAGTTGCCCTTCACGTTCAGGTCATAGAAATACACACTATTGTCATTGACCGAGGAGTCGTGCGACAATTTCAGGAAAATATCGCCATAGGTACGCCGGCCGCTGACGGAGAACGACCCGCGGTCCTTTACGATCGGCCCCTCCGCGTTGAGCCGCGTCGAGATGAGCCCGATGCCGCCACCGAAATGATAGTCCTTGTTATTGCCGTCATTCATTTTGATGTCGATGACGGATGATAGCCGGCCACCGTATTCGGCCGGCATGCCGCCCTTGTAGACCGTGATATCCTTGATGGCGTCGGAGTTGAAAGTGGAGAAGAAGCCGAGCAGGTGCGAAGGGTTGTACACCGTCGCTTCGTCGAGCAGGATGAGGTTCTGATCGGCGCCGCCTCCGCGGACATAGAAACCGCTGTTGCCGTCACCGGCAAACTGGATACCCGGCAGCAACTGGATCGTCTTGAGGACGTCCTTTTCCCCGAACAGCACGGGGATGTTCTGGATCTCGCGGGTGGTCAGCTTCTGCACGCCCATCAATGCGCGCGTCACGTTCCCGTTCTTTTTTTGCGCGCTGATCACCACCTCGGCGAGCTGGCCTCCGCCGACCGAAAGCCCGACCGGGAGATCGATCGTATGGTCCAGCTGCAGGGGCACCGTATCGGCGGCGTAACCCGTGAAACTGACGACCAGCGAATAATGTCCCGCCGGCGCGGTGATGGAGTAAAAGCCGTAAGCATTGGTGAGGAGGCCGGACCGCGGTATTTCCAATAGGCTGACCGAGGCCCCGATGAGGACCTCCCCGGTCGTTTTATCGCGCACGGTACCGCTTACGGTAAACCGGTTCTGCGTACTGGCGGTAATACCGGCCAGCAGCAGGCTGAGCAGTGTGACTCCTGGTTTGACCCGGGATGCGATGCGACGCAAAGGGATTTTCATGGGAAGATTCTTTTGTGTGCGCTCAGAACAACTCGCCGAGCGACGGGTCTGTATAGTCTGCAATATAGCCAAGCACGTTCGGGAACTGGCCGAACTCGTCTTTTCCGTGCATCGTGGTCAGCACGATGCAGGACATTCCCGCGCGCCGGGCGGCCTCCACCCCTTTGGGCGCGTCCTCGAACACGACGCAGGCTGCCGCTACGGCATCCAGCCCGTGCGCGGCCCTGAGACAGGTTTCCGGGTCCGGTTTGCTTTTCTCCACGTCGTCGGCGCTCACGATCGATCCGAAATAATCGCGAATGCCGAGGTTGTCCAGTACGAAATCGACGTTGTAGGGGATGGCGGCGGTGCCGATGCCCATGCGTATCCGGGCAAGCCGCGCCCTTTCGAGGAAATCGGATGCACCGGCAATCAGCTGCAGCCGCGGCCGGAAGGCTTGCTGGTAAGCCCTCTCCTTTCGCATCGAGATCTCGTCGATCTCCTGTTTGTCGAAACGTCCTTTTCCAAAGACCCTCTCCAGCAACTCTTCATTCTTCCCATACATCTGTTGTTTCACCTGTTCTTTTGTCAGCCCTGCCTTCAGGTCGTGGTTCAGGATCGCATACCAGGCGGCGTTGTGATATTCCATGTCGTCGATCAGCGTCCCGTTCAGATCGAAAATAAATGCTTCCGGTCGGGTCATAAGTTTGCGAATTGCGTTTCGCGAAGATAGCCTACATTGCGCTAATGGAACCAACCGTTTGGGGAATCATCGGCCCGGGGAAGATCGCCGGCAAATTCGCACGCGCCCTCGCCATGGTAGAGGGGGCAAGCCTGGGCGCCGTCGCCTCGAGGGATGCCGCGAGGGCGGAAACGTTCGCGCGCGAACACGGCGTCCCGGGGACCTTCGCGAATTATGAGGACCTCGCCGCCGACCCCGCGATCGATGCGGTCTATATCGCCACCCCGCATGGTTTCCACGCGGAGCACAGTCTGCTCTGTCTTCGGCGTGGCAAGGGGGTGCTTTGCGAAAAACCCATGGCCCTCTCCGCGGGCCAGGTCAGCGGCATGATCGAAGCTTCCCGCAAGCATCATGCCTTCCTGATGGAAGCGATGTGGACCCGATTCCTGCCTATCCTGCGCGAGGTGTTGACGATCGTCGAGTCCGGCCGTATCGGCAGGCTGCGCTATATCCGCGCCGACTTCGGTTTCCTGGCGCCCTTCAATGCGGCGAGCCGTCTCTACGATCTGCGTTTGGGCGGCGGATCGCTCCTCGATATCGGCATCTACCCGCTGTTCCTCTGTCTGCAACTGCTCGGCGAGCCCGATGGCATTACTGCCGCGGGAACCTTGTCGCCGACCGGCAGCGATGAGACCTGTCATGCCATCCTCGAATACAGGGATGGCGCTACCGCCGTAGTGAGCAGCACGCTCGCCTGTCAGACTTCGCTGACCGCGGAGATCGCGGGGACCGAAGGGATGATCCGGATCCCCGGCCCCTGGTACCGCAACGATCGTTTCGAATGGAACAGGACGGGCGAACCCGCGCAGCCGGTACAGCTCGAACCGATGGTGAACGGTTTCGAATACCAGATCCGCGAGGCGATGGCCTGCATGGAAAAGGGGCTGACGGAAAGCCCTTCGCTGCCGCATGCGTTCAGTCTGCTGATGAGCCGAACGATGGATGAGATCCGCCGGCAGATCGGCGTACGGTATCCCGGGGAATGAGAGAGGGGGCCGGGGTCATAGCGAATGGCGCAGCGTGAGATAGAACGGCACTTCTTCCTGGAGATGCGTGTTCCCGAGTATCTGCCGCGCGGCCATGATGCCCATTTCGCGAAAATCGGTCGAGATCGTGGTGATGCCGTTGAGGATAATCTTTTTCAGCGGCGTCTCGTTGTAGGAGATCACGCCGACCTCTTTGCCTACCTCGAGCCTGAGCGATATGATCCGCTCGATCAGCACGACGAGGTCTTCCTCCATCAGATTGATATATACCTCGCCCTCCCCGATCGGCTCGTCGGCGATCGAATGGACCACCTTGTAGGCAAAAGCGTATTCCTGGCAAAACCGGCTGCAGCCCTGCAAGATTTCCACGGGCTGATAGGTGTGACTGGGAAAGATGATCTTGATCGTATGGTATTTCCCCAGCCGTTCGCGCGCTTTTTCCAGCGCCGAATAGATGTCCTGTCCGAAGTTCTGATAGACGGCGGCATATTGGCCCGTGATGCCGGGGATCTTTTTGTCGAGCACGACGAGCTTGTCCTTGGGCAGGCTGTTGATGACATCGTGCGCGCGCTCGCCGCCTTCGAGAAAATGCGGAATGATGACATAGTGCGAATAGTCTTCCTTGCGGTCGGCGAGCAGCTTGCGGAATAACCCGAAATCGTTGTTGTAGATGTAAAAATCGACGACGGCATACTCGCCGAGCGAAGCGATCAGCGCGTCGTAAAGGATCTTTTTGTGCGCGCTGAGTTTGTTGAACAACAGGAAGATCTTCAGCGTCTGGTGAAAATCGGTGTTCTGGATAAAATAGCCCTTGCCGGGAACCGAACCCAGCACGCCCATCTTTTTGAGGTACTTATATCCCTTTTCGGCGGTGTCGCGCGAGATCTCCAGTTCATAGCTCAGCTCGTTGATCGACGGCATCAGGTCGTTTTTCCTGATCTTGCCGGTCTCTATGGCCTTGAGGATCGAGTTGGTCAGCTGCAGGTACTTGGGCGTGGCCGCGTATTCGTCGACCCGGATCCAATCGAAAATATCGGGATGCTTCATGCGGGCACCTAAGGTACGTCATTTCGCCGTCAAAAGAAACCCGCTTCGGACAGCCCCTCGTCCACCAGGAATACGGTGAGACTTGCGGGGCCGTGCGCCCCCAGGACGAGCGACTGTTCGATATCGGCGGTCCTGGAAGGTCCCGCGATAAAAGTGGAAAATCCGTAAGGCGCAGCAGCGTCCAGCGCGGCGATGCGGTCGTACGCGGCGTGCATATCCGGCACGATCGAGCTTCGCGGGAACACCAGTGCGAGGTGCTGGGCGATAAACGGCAGCGCCCTGGCGAGCATTTGCTGTTCGGTGATCCAGCAGGCGCCGTTCTCCGCCACGCCGAAATGCGCGGGAAGGACGGCCAGGTCGACATCCGCCAACGTATGCGGATCACCGATAGCCTCCGGGTGCTCTGCGACACCGGCGGGTCCGGGCAGCCCGCTGACGATCCGGCGCGCATCCGGGTACCGTTCGCGCAGGATATCCGCTATCTCGCCGAAACCCGGCACGATATATACCGCGCCGCCGATCGCCTCCAGCGCGGAAATGAAGACGGAAGTGCAATCTTCGGTCGCCTGCGGGGCCGCGCCCGGCACCCCAACCCGACCGGGCGAACCCGGCGGAGTCGCACCATCGCGCGGCTCGGGCAGATGGCGAACCCCAGACACTCCAGGCAGCTCCGGCAGTTGGCTCAGCGGAGGCTGATGTTTCTTTACGGTCGCGAGTATCTTATCCCTGCTGTTCATGTCCATGTTTTTTATACCATTCCCCAAACGATTGCTTCGGCGGCTCGGGCATTTCGCGCTGCCGGTACCAGGCATTGAGCCCGTTGTTGACCATGAACGGCACATGCAGCATGAACCACCGCCCGGTCCTGCCCGCGGTATGATAAACACCTGGTTTCGACAACACCCAGGTCATCGTCCGCATCGCCGCGCGTTTGGCGGCCGGCGCATACCCTTCCTGTACGATCACCTGTCTCCATTTGTACAGTTGCTGGTGGATGTCGATCTTCACGGGACACACGTTCGAGCAGGACCCGCAGAGCGTCGATGCGAACGGCAGATCGGCGTTCTTTTTCATATCGAAATTCGGCGACAGGATCGACCCGATGGGTCCTGCGACAGCCGTGTGATAGCTGTGGCCGCCGCTCCGGCGGTAAACGGGGCAGGTATTGAAACAAGCGGCGCAACGGATGCATTTCAACGAGTTGCGGAAGTCGGCCCGGCCGAGATGCGCGCTGCGACCGTTGTCTACCAGGACGATATGCATCTCCTGTCCCTGGCGCGGTCTTCTGAAATGACTCGAGTAGGTAGTGATCGGCTGCCCCGTCGCACTGCGCGTCAGCAGACGCAGGAATACGCCGAGGTGCCGGCGCTGCGGTATCAGCTTTTCGATGCCCATGCAGGCGATGTGGACATCCGCGAGATGCGCACCCATGTCGGCATTCCCCTCGTTGGTGCACACCACGAACTCACCCGTTTCGGCTATGGCGAAGTTGACGCCGGTCAGCGCCACCCTGCGCGTCAGGAATTTTTCGCGGAGATGCAACCGCGCTGCATGTGTCAGGAATTGGGGGTCGGCATTGCCGGCGGGCGTTCCGAGGTGCTCGTGAAAGATCTCGCCGATCTCTTCCTTTTTCTTATGGATACAAGGCAGCACGATATGACTCGGCGGCTCGCCAGCCAACTGTACCACCCGTTCGCCGAGGTCCGTATCGATCACCTCGATCCCCTTTTCGTGCAAATATTCATTGAGGTGGCATTCCTCCGTCAGCATCGACTTACTCTTCACCATACGGTCGATCCCATGCCGCTGCAGGATCGAATGAACAATCGCGTTGTGTTCGGCGGCATCCGCCGCCCAATGCACCGTTATCCCGTTGCGGGTCGCCGCGGCTTCGAATTGCGACAGGTATTCGCTCAGCTGCGACAGCACATTCTCTTTGATTGCCGATGCGGTATCGCGCAGCCGTTCCCATTCGGGCACTTTTGACGCGGCGACATCCCGTTTCCGGCGCACCCACCACAGCGTCTGGTCATGCCAGTCCACGCGGGGTTCGTCCTTGTTGAAATCCGCGGCGAGTGCGGCGTGTTCTTTTTGCGGTGTCATTGATTATTGAGGATTTCGGCGATATGTTTCACTTTGACCGGGCTGTTTGCGCGGCGAAGGATGCCTTCGAGGTGCATCAGGCAGCTCATATCGCTACTGGTAATGAATTCGACGCCGTGACGGATATGGTCGGCGGCCCGGTCCTTGCCCATCTTTACCGAGACGGCTTCTTCCGTCACGCAGAAGGTTCCGCCGAAGCCGCAACATTCGTCCACACGATCGAGGTCCATCAGCTGCAGCCCTTTGACCATGTTCAATACGCGTTGCGATTTCGAGTAGGGGGGCGCCACCAGTTCGCTCATCTGTGCGAGATGCAGACCGCGCTGACCGTGACAGCTCTGGTGCAAACCCACCTTGTGCGGGAAGGTCGCGTCCAGGCGATCGATCTTGAGGACGTCGGTCAGGAACTCCACCAACTCGAATATCCTGTTGGGGATCCCGGCGTTCCCGTGCAGGTGTTCCCTGATGTGCAGCACACAGCTGCCCGAAGGGCCAACGATATGATCGAACCCGGAGAAGTTCCGGACGAAGAGGTCGTTACAGCCGGCGGTGAGATGCTCAAAGCCGGAGTTGGCCATGGGCTGGCCGCAACAGGTCTGGTCCGGCGGGTAGACAACGTCGCAACCCAGGTGCTGCAACACTTGAAGGGTGGCAACGCCCACCTGGGGATAGAACTGATCGATGTAACAGGGTATGAATAATCCGACACGCATCCTATCTGTAATATTTTAGTTCGATAATGTCCGATGGCGGGAAATGGCTGTTCCAGTGTTCATGGATCGCGAGCGCCGCGCCCATCGCGGTCGCCTGCGGGATGGAGGCCGCAAATACCTCGGTGTCCGGAAAGGCCTCGGCCAGCAAATGCATATATACCTGGTTCTTGCCGAAGCCTCCGTCGACGAAGATCCGGCGCACGCCCGTGTCGTGCAGGACCAATTGTGTCGAGCTGACCTGCTGTTCCATGATGTCCATCAGGAGCCGGTGATAGGCCCGCCCGAAAGAGTCGTCTTCCGCCGCCGCGCCCGCGCGGATCGCGGTGACGCAATCGGGGTCGTATCCGACCGTCGCCGCAAACCCCGGGTCCTTGTGGAAACGGTCCGCCAGCTCGCGTACCCGCTGTTCATGCTGGTAACCGGCGAACAGCCGCGAGGCCTTGACCGGCCGGCCCTGGTAGCTCATGTAGCAAAGACAGTCCCTCTGCAGCTCGGCCACGGTCAGCGGTGCATCGTTGAAGGGGTTCAGCGTGATACACCAGGTGCCGGTCGAGATCAGCACGAAGGGCTCGCGAAAGCTCTCGAGGTAAGGGATGAGCGCTGCCGAGCTGTCGTGAAGACCGATACCTGCCTGTGGAATATTCGCGGCTGCTTTCCCCGCCGCCCGATCGAGGGGCAGTACGGTCGTCGAGGGTAAGATGGGTGGCAATTTGTCGATCAGCCCTTCGCGATAGACCCATTCATGGTAGTGCTGTTGCGAGAAGTTCCAAAGATTGGTATGACAACCGATGCTGGTAATATCCGAACAGGCCGTGCGGGTGAGCAGCCAGGCCAGGTATTGCGGCAGGTGCAGCGCGAACCTGATCGCGTCGAACAGGTCCGGCCGTTGTTCCTTTATCCGGTAGAACTGCATGCCCGAGTTGAGGCTGCCGAGGACGGGCGACGCGGTCAGCATCGAAAACGTCACCTCACCGCCATAAGCGGCGTAGAACTTTTGTCTCAGCTCGTCCGGGTACGGCTTTAGATAATTATACAACGGCGCCGCCGGCTTCCCGTCATGACCGATATAGACGAAGCTGGCGCCATAGGCGGAACAATTCACCGCCCTGATTCGGAAATCCTGAAGCGCCGCTACCTGCGCCAGCGAACGGAGCACCCAGTCGGTGAGCAGCGCGACGTCTTCGCAGGGCTCTCCGTCTTCATCAGTGGTTTGCGGGCAGACCTCGGATCGCTCCCACACGATCCGGTATTGTTCATCGAAAAGGAAGAGTTTCTTGTTGGTTTTCCCTACGTCAAAAATGGCAATGACGTTCTGCATAGCTTATAACCCGGTGGCAACGGCGCCGGCGCCTCTTTCTTTGGTCAAATGTTCACGCACTTTCAGGCTGCGATACAACCCCAGCGGGTCGAGCGCCCCGCCGGCGCGGACCCTGGCCTCCGCCACGAGCGCGCGCACATCGGTTCGAAAGCTGTTCTGCAGGACCTCCTGCGCGGCCACGGTATCGTTGGCCTGCTGCGCCGCCGTGAGCCGCGTCCTGTCGACCAGCAGCGCCTGCGCATAGGTGAGCAGGATGGCCTCAACCGATTGGAGGAGGTCTTCCAGCGGATCTTTTACATTATGCGAAGCGTCGATCATCCAGCCGAGGTCACGGGCATGATCCATGCCGCGTGCGTTCATGCCTTCCACGAGCTCGTTAAAGATCAGGAACAGCTGATACGGCTTGATGCTGCCGACCGTCAGGTCGTCGTCTCCGTATTTCGAGTCGTTGAAATGGAAACCGCCCAGCCTGCCTTCCATCAGGAGCAGCGCGACGATCTGCTCGATATTGGCGTTCGGCAGGTGATGACCGAGATCGACGAGGGTATAGGCCCTGGGCCCCAGCTTGGAAACATACAGGAGCGACTGTCCCCAGTCGCCTACCGTCGTGGAATAGAAATTCGGTTCGTAGGCCTTGTACTCGACGAACATTTTCCAGCTATCCGGCAGCGCGGCATAGATCTCGCGCAGGCCATCCAGCGTGTGTTGGAAGGCCTGGCGGAAATTCAGCTGACCGGGGAAACACGAGCCGTCCGAAAGCCATACCGTCAGCGAATCGGAACCCAGCTCTTCCCCATACTTTATGACCTCGAGGTTGTGCTCGATGGCCTGGCGCCGGACCTCTTTTCGGACGTTTTGCAGCGAACCGAATTTATAACTGTATTGCTGCCCTGGCTGGTCCTGGAAGGTGTTCGAATTCATGGCATCGAACCGCAGGCCGAACTGGGCGGCCAGCGCCCGGATGGAAGACGCGTTGCGGGGAATGTCCCAGGGGATGTGCAGCGAAATCGCGCCGCTGCTGCGGTTCAGCGCGTGCAACAAGCCGACGTCTTCGATCTTTTCTTCGAGACTGCGCGGCTCGCCGCCGCCCGCAAACCGGCCAAAACGGGTGCCGCCCGTGCCGAGCGCCCAGCTGGGGATCGCGATCTGGAAATCGACGAGTTGGCGGATCACGGTCTCGGCGTTTTGCATGCCGGCCGTCACGAACCCGAGTCTCCGGCGATGTTCTTTTTCGAGCGAACCGTTATGCTCTTCGATGGTATATTTTTCTATTTGCATATTTCAGTATTTGTCGGGTTTGGCCGCGCCGCGGGGCCTTTCTACGGCAGGTAGAAAACTTCGTTCAGCGGCAGCGTCACGGGCGAGTGATCCGGGTTCGTTTCCATGATGTCCTGCATGTGCGCCCACCAGCGTTGCATGACCGGCTGTGCCGGGAGCGCGTCGAGCGCCTCAGCGTCGGCTATTCGCAGACAGGCGAACAGGACGAGCGTTTGCGGATCCAAAAATATCGAATATTCCCGGATACCGGTGTCATGCAACAGCCGGGACAACTCGGGCCAGATGGCATCGTGCCGGCGGCGGTATTCCGCCTCGAAACCGGGTCGCAGCTTCATCGTGAACGCAATCCTTTTCACGCCAGATTTTTTTATCTTACAAAAGCCATCGCTACGCCGCCGTCGACGTTCAATACGTTCCCGGTGGATTTGTTCATCAGCCCGCCGACAAAAACGAAACAGGCGTTGGCGATATCCTCGGGCAAAATGATCTCGTTGAGCAAGGTCCGCTTCGCATAATAGGCAGGCAGCTCCGCGACGGAAACGCCGTAGGCCTTCGCCCTCCCTTCCGCCCAAGCACCCTCCCAGATCTTGCTGTCGGAGATGACGGCATCCGGGTTGACGACATTGACCCTGATCTTATCGCCACCGAGCTCGGCCGCGTTGAGCCGGCTCAGGTGCAGCTGCGCCGCTTTGGCGGAACCATAGGCAGCATTGTTCGGACCCGATACGAGCCCGTTCTTGCTCACGATATTGAGCACATCTCCACCGATACCCTGTTTCCGCATCACTTCCACGCCCGCCTGGGTGACGAGGAACTGCCCCTTGACGAGTACGTCGTAGAGGATGTCCCAGTCCTGTTCGGTGTGTTCCTGTATCGGCTTGGAGATCGAAAGACCGGCGCAGTTGACGACGATATCGACTCCGCCGAATGCGAGCGAACCCGCGCGATAGACGCTCCGGATATCCCCGGCGCTGGTCACATCCAGCACTTCGCCGATGAATACGTCCTTACCATATTGTTTCTGGAATTCTTTGCGCGCGGCGTCCAGCCTCCGTTCGTCGTTGTCATTGATGATCACGCAGGCGCCCTCGTCCGCGAATTTCTTTGCGATCGCCTTGCCGATGCCGCCCGCGCTGCCGGTTACGAGCGCGATACGGCCGGAGAGCGCCCTGGGTTTGGGCATCCGCTGCAGCTTGGCCTCCTCGAGCAACCAGTACTCGATGTCGAAGGCTTCCTGCCGCGGGAGAGCGGTATACGAAGAGATCGCCTCGGCGCCCTTCATGACATTGATCGCGTTGATATAGAATTCGGCTGCCACGCGTGCGGTCTGTTTGTCCTTCGAGAACGTGAACATACCCACGCCCGGGTAAAGGATGACCACCGGGTTGGGGTCGCGCATCGCGGGGCTGTTCGGATGTTTGCACCTATCATAATATTGCGTGTACAGTTGGCGGTATTGTTCGAACTGCGGCGCCAGCTTTTCTTTCAGCCGCGCGGCATCGCCGAGGTCCTGCGTGGGCGCCAGGTCGAGAACCAGCGGGCTGATCTTGGTGCGCAGGAAATGGTCGGGGCAGCTGGTCCCCATGGGTGCCAGACGGTCAAGGTCGTGCGAGTCGATGAACTCCAGGACGCGGTCGTCGTCGGTAAAATGACCGATCATCTTTGTATGCGACGAACACATGCCGCGGAGCACCGGGGCCAGCGCCGCAGCCTTCGAAAGTCTTTCTTCCTTCGGCAGGGCCTGCAGACGCGCACCGCCGAATACCGGGCCTTTCTTCCCGATATGGTCTTCGAGATATTGCGCGCAGCGTTCGATCACCCCGAGCGTGTTGATATAGCTTTCATACGCCGTGTCGCCCCAGGTGAACAGCCCGTGCGAGCCCAGCATGATGCCGCGGATGTCCGGGTTCTCGTCCAGACATTGCCGCAGCCTGAGCCCCAGATCGAAACCCGGCCGTTGCCATTCCACCCAGCCGATCTTTCCATTGAACAACTCCTGGGTGATCTTTTTTCCATCCTTTGCGGCAGCGATCGCAATGGCTGCGTCGGGATGCAGGTGGTCGATGTGCGCGAACGGCAGGAAACCGTGCAGCGGCGTATCGATCGAGGGCGCCTTTGACGAGAGATCGTAGATACAATGATTGAAGAGGGCAACCATTTCGTCCTCGTGTTTAATGCCGCGATAAACGTTTTTCAGTGCGAGCAGCCGGTCGACGTAGAGCGCCGCCAGACCGCTGCGTTTCAATGTACCGAGGTCTCCGCCCGAGCCCTTCACCCACATGACCTCCGTCTCCTGTCCCGTGAGCGGGTCCTTCGCGATCGCCTTGCACGAGGTGTTGCCTCCGCCGTAATTGGTCAGACGGAGATCCGCCCCGAGCAGGTTGGACCGGTATATGAGCAAGGCAACCTCGTCCCCTGCCATCTCCGCAGCCGTCTTTTCGTCCCAGAGGTAGCTGACATGCTTGAATTTCGTGGTTGTAACAGACATATGCTTATACTTTATTTCAATGAATTTCCGTAGCCGACCAGGCCCACCGCCAGCAGGATGGCAAAGATGCCGGCCAGGATGGTCGTTTTGGTTCCCGGGCTCACGCCTTTCCATTCTTTCAACGCGAAGCCCCAGAGGTTGGCAACGAGGATGATGAAGGCCATGTGGAGGATCCAGGAGCTGGCGCCGTTGCCGAGCCGGCTTTCCCCCATGCCGTAGAAAAAGAACTGCAGGAACCATACCGTTCCGGCCAGGGCCGAGAACAGGTAGTTGCGGGCCAGCGGCGTCTTGCCATTCGTGTAGTCGCCAAAGGTCCGGTTCCGCGCGTTGAGGAGCATGCACCAGACGAGATTGGTCGTTAGGCCGCCCCATAACAGGACGACATAGGTGACGTTGTTCTGGTACAGGAAATTCGTCGTGACGCCGGGGTGGTCTTGTTTCCACAAGGCGTTGGCGGCGCCGGCCATGGACGATCCCGCCTCGATGCCATAATTGAAACAGGCGCTCAGGATGCCCGAGATGATGCACACGATGAGGCCTTTGACGAGCGCGAACTCCTCGATACTCTCTTTCTTTTTTTCCTCCGGCAACTGTCTTTCCTTCATTATCCCGGCCCTGCCGCAGATGAAGATACCCAGCAGGCAAAGGACGACACCGGTCAGCACGATGCGTCCCCAGTGCGTCGTCATCAGGTCGTGAAACGTGGTCTTGCCCGGCGTCGGAACGAAATTGTAATAGATGGAAGGGACCAATGCGCCGAATGCCGATGTGAAACCGAGCAGCACGGAATTGCCGAGCGACATGCCCAGGTAACGCATCCCGAGACCATACATGAGACCGCCGATCCCCCAGAGCACACCCCAAAAAT
>DASZYU010000060.1:0-11923 GCA_035545215.1 Puia sp. | reverse complement strand
GACCGCTCTCCCCGATGTTGACCTCCAGCATCCCGTCCTCCGCTGCCCCGGGACTTACGCCCGCACTGGTTATCTTTAAAGAGCCGTCAGGCAGGGTCTTTACGCCGGCGCCCAGCTCCCTGATCATCCGTAACGCCGATTGATCGTCATTGGAATGACCCGGATGATGGATGATCGTCTCACCGGCCCGGAGGAGCGCGGCCGCGCAAGCGCGCTGCATACTGCTCTTGGACGCCGGCGCCAGCACCGTCCCTTTCAATGCCGAGGGTGTAATAGTCACTTGCATGTCAACGCGCCGTTTTTATCGCGGCAGAACCGCCGCCGGAGGAATCGCGTTTCGCCCGCGATCCCTCGATAGTTGTCTGAACTTCGGCTTCCCCACCGTTGGGCCCTCGTTTGCGGGCCACGCGCTGCCCGGTCGAACCGCGCGCGGCCAGGACGGATTGTAATAATTTTTCGAGCTCGCTGACAGCGACGGGCTGGACGACGCCCAGACCGACCTTTTTCAGCAATACGTAATTCATCGTCTCTCCGAGCTTTTTCTTATCCTTCCGCATTATGTTCAGCACCTCTTTCGTATCGAATTCCGCCAGGGTGGGCAGACCATACCGCTTGAGCAATGCGATCACACGGTCGGTTTCGCGGAAATTGGCCAGCTCCTCGGAGATCATGCAGGCCGCGACCATACCGATTGCCACCGCCTGACCATGCGACAGCTCGTACAGGTTCTCGATGGCATGCCCGAGCGTATGGCCGAAATTGAGGAGCCGCCTGTCCCCCTTCTCGAATTCATCCTTTTCGACGACGGCCGATTTAATCGCCGCATTCCGCGAGATCAGCCTGGCCAACGCCGTCTTATCCTTCTGATAGTTGGCCAGTTTGTTCTTTTCGAGCTCGCGGAACAACGCGGCATCCCGGATGGCGGCATGTTTGATGATCTCGGCAAAACCATTCACCCATTCTTCCCTTGGAAGGCTCTTCAGCAGACCGAAGTCGTACAACAGGAATGCAGGCTGCCGGATCGTGCCGACCATGTTCTTATACACGCCCACGTCGATGCCGTTCTTACCGCCGATCGACGCATCGACCATCGCCAGGACCGAAGCCGGCGCAAAACCAAAAGATAAACCGCGCATAAAGATGGCCGCTACATAACCGGTGACGTCGGTGACCACCCCTCCTCCGACCCCGACGAGCGTCGTCTGTCTGTCGGCGCCCATTTCGATCAGTTGCGCAATGATGGAATCGACGGTCGCCTGGACCTTGAACTCCTCGCCCGCATGAATAACGATCGTGTTCCAGCCGCCGAATTTTCTTTGTTGCTTCTCGAATACATGTTCGTCGGTGATCAGGACCGTATTGTCTTTATTGACCAGCTTCCCGAGATAACCGAAATCCGCATCGAAATAATAATTCGTGGCCCCGCCCGAAAATTGATACTGCTTTTTCTTCATATCGCGAATCAGGAATTCATGATCTTGTTCTGATGGCTGATCGATTCCATATGCACGGCGTCATAATACTTGGTGATGAACTCCTTGCTGAGGTTCAGCTTGTCCCCCTTGGCAAACGCCTTTTCAAGGATGGCATTCCACCGGTTCGTCTGCAGAATTGTGATATTGTTGTCTTTTTTGTATTGTCCGATCTGATCGGCGATCCGCATCCGTTGGCCGAGCAGCTGGATCAGTTCGTCATCGATGTGGTTGATCTGCTCGCGAAGCCGTTCCAGCGCGGTGATGAAATCCTTCTCGGTCGTTGTTTCATGCCGCCATTTGATGCTGTCGAGCAGCTCGGCCAGCCGTTCGGGCGTGATCTGCTGTTTGGCATCGCTCCATGCTTTGTCGGGGTTGATATGCGATTCAATGATCAGACCGTCCATGTCCAGGTCGATCGCCTTTTGCGCAATGTCCTGGAGGATATCCCGGCGCCCGCAGATATGCGACGGGTCGTTGATCATCATCAGCCCCGGTGTACGGCGTTTCATCTCTATCGCAAGGTGCCACATCGGCGCATTGCGGTATTCGGTATTCCCATACGAGCTAAAACCCCGATGGATGAGCCCGATCTGTTTGATCCCGGCCTTGGCCACCCTTTCGACAGCCCCGGTCCAAAGCTCGATGTCCGGATTGATAGGATTCTTGATCAGCACCGGCACATCCACGCCGCGAAGCGCATCTGCGACCTCCTGCACGCTGAACGGGTTGACCGTCGTCCGCGCCCCGATCCACAAGATGTCGATGTCGAAGTGCAGGGCGTCCTCGACCTGCTTGGCGGTGGCAACCTCGACGGCAACGGGCAGACCCGTCAACTTCCTGGCCTGCTGCAGCCAGGGCAATCCCTTCGTCCCGATGCCTTCAAAACTGCCAGGGCGCGTACGCGGTTTCCAAATTCCCGCACGCACGGCGTCGACCTTACCGGTTTTAGCCAGCCGGGTCACCGTTTCCACGGTCTGCTCTTCCGTCTCCGCACTGCACGGACCGGAAATGATCAGGGGACGTTTGTTCCAGGCTGTCTGGACGATCTCCTTTGCACTTTTTGTTTCAGTTGCTTCCATATCAGGTTTTGTTTGACTTCTGTTTAGGTCGTTTGGTCCCAAAGCCCCCGCCCAAGACGCGGGGCGTCCCGCCCAAACCCGGCGAACACTCCGTCCCCGACGCGCGGCCTTGCAGCCCCCCGGCTCAGCGACTGTCGGCATCGTTCATCCGGATGCGCCGGCCTTTGTATTTTTTCCCGTCGATCGCGCGGATCATTTGCTGCGCCGCGCGCCGGTCGATCTCGATCCAGCTGTTCATCTCCTTCATATCGATCCTTCCCAACACTTCCTTTCTCAGATCGCTCATATCCAGGATAAACTGCAAAAAACTCGCTTTGTAGAACCCGTCCTTCGTCCCCAGGTTGACGAACAGCTTGGCATAATCGCCATGGCCGTTGTGTTCGCGGGACCGGGCCCTCCCTTCTGCCCTGCCGAATCCGCCCTCCTCGGACCGCTCGCGCCAACCTGCCTTCGCCGGACCATCCGGCTTCCGGACGAAAGCCCTTTCCCGCACATTCAGGTCTTCGGCATTCTCATAGTATTTGAGGAACCGGTCGAATTCCATCGCCGCCACGCGCTTCAGCACTTCCTCTTTACTGACCTCCGCAAACTTCTCCGCGAGCATCGGCACATACGTCTCATAGTCTCCATGGCTGATATCCGCCTGCAGCAGCCTGTCCATGAAGGTGAAAAACTGTTTCCGGCACACATCCTTCCCACTCGGTATCTCCATCTTATGGAACGGCACCTGCACGATCCGTTCGATCTGCCGAAGCTTGCCGATCTCGCGACTGTGCACGATGGACAAGGCGATCCCCGTTGCCCCCGCCCGCCCGGTACGGCCGCTGCGGTGCGTATACACCTCGACGTCGTCGGGCAGCTCGTAGTTGATCACATGGGTGATGCCCTGTACATCGATACCCCTTGCCGCCACATCCGTTGCGATCAGCAGCTGCAACGTCTTCTCCCGGAATTCACCCATTACCTTGTCGCGCTGCTGTTGCGTCAGGTCCCCGTGCAGCGCATCGATATCGTATCCTTCACGGGTCAGCCTTTCGGCGATGTTCTGAGCGTCCGCCTTGGTCCGCGTGAAGATGATGCCATAAATGCCGGGGTTGAAATCGATCAGCCGCTTTAACGTCTCGTAACGATGATGAGCCGCCGTGACATAAAACTGGTGATCGATATTCTTGTTGGCCGTATTCACCTTCCCGACCGTGATCTCTTTCGGCGCCTGCATGTATTTCTTGCTGACCCTCCTGATCTCCGGCGGCATCGTGGCGCTGAACAGCCAGGTGGCCTCCCGTTTCGGCGTGTTTTGCAGGATGAATTCGATGTCATCCTGGAAACCCATATTCAACATCTCGTCGGCTTCATCCAATACGACATAACTGATCTGCTCCAGGTTGATCGCTTTGCGTTCGATGAGATCGATCAATCGGCCCGGCGTGGCCACAACGATCTGTACTCCCCTGCGCAGGTCCTTGATCTGCAAACCGATCGACGTCCCGCCATAAACGGCCTGCACCTGCATGCCCGCAATGAACTTTTTGAACGATTCCATCTCGTTGACGATCTGCAGACACAATTCCCGTGTCGGACAAACCACCAACGCCTGCGGAAAGCGCTGAGCGACATCCACCAACTGCAGCAATGGCAGGCCGAACGCCGCCGTCTTACCCGTACCCGTCTGAGCGAGACCGACAAGGTCCTTCGTGCCGCTGAGCAACACGGGAATGGCCTGCTCCTGTATCGGCGTCGGCTGCTTGAAACCCAGGGCATCCGTGGCTTGTACCAATCTGCTGTCCAAACCTAACCCTTCGAATGTCATCATAGTCGTTCGAAATTTGCCGCAAAGGTACGGTTTTTAACCCGCCTCCTCTATTTGATTATCCTTTTGATCTTGTTGGCATTTTCCATCAACTCCCTCAGGTACACATAGTTGTCTTTCTCCAGACAACTTTTGAATTTCCTGAGCTGCGCGATATGTTCGTTCAGCACGTCCAGGACGTGTTCCTTATTCTGCATGAAGATCGGCAGCCACATCGACGGATTGCTCTTTGCCAGCCGCACCGTGCTCTCGAAACCGCCCCCCGCCAGCTCAAAGATGGCGCTCTCCTCTTTTTCCTTTTCCAATACCGTATTCGCCAGCGCGAACGACGTTATATGCGATATATGGCTGATATAAGCGGCATGCATGTCATGGCTGTTCGCATCCATATAGACGATATGCATTCCCATGTCCTTATACAGATCCTCGATGATGGTCACGGCCTCCGGATCGCTCTTTTCTTTTTCACAGATGACGCATGCACGTCCGCTGAAGGCATCCCGCACGGCCGCTTCCGGACCACTGTATTCCGTTCCCCACATCGGGTGCGTCGCAACGAACCGGCTCCGCATCGGGTGATCCGCCAGGCTTTCACACAGCGCATGTTTGGTGCTGCCGGCATCCGCCACGATCTGTTTGTCCGTCACCAGGTTCATAATCTGCTGTATGACGGGCACGGTGACATCCACGGGTATTGCCACATAAATGAGATCACTTTGGCGGACCGCTTCCTCCAGGGGCAGGACCTCGTCGATTAATCCGAGTTCCAATGCCCTTTGCGCGCTTTCGGCCGTCCGGCTCACGCCGATGACATGGCGAACCAGGCCCCTGTCCCTGAGCGCAAGCGACCAGCTGCCGCTGATCAGACCGACGCCGACGATGGTAAGACGATCGAATTTCATAACCCCGCCTCCTTTATCCTGGTGATGCTTTCCTGAAACCGCTCGACGGGCGCGCAAAGACTCACGCGAACATAGCCATCGCCGGCGGACCCGAAGATGCCCCCCGGCGTCAAAAAGACACTGGCATCCTGCAACACTTTGTCACTCAACGCATACCCATCGGGAAAACGAGCTGGCACCTTCGCCCACACAAACATCCCCGCCTGATCCCGGCTGAATTCGCAATCCAGCGCTTTCAGCAACTCGAACACGTTCACCCGCCGCTCGCGGTACACCGCGTTCAGACCGTCATACCAATCCTTGCCCAGCGACAAGGCTTTTGCAGCCGCAAGCTGAACCGGCAGGAACATCCCGCTATCCATATTGCTTTTAAAACGTAATACCTCGTCGATGCGTTCTTTTGCACCGGCCAGCATGCCTATCCGCCATCCCGCCATGTTCCCGCTCTTGCTCAGCGAGTTCAACTCCACGACCGTCTCCTTCGCGCCGGCCACCGACAAAAGGCTCATGGGCGATTCATTCAGGATGAAACTGTAAGGGTTATCGTGACAGATCAGGATGTCGTGTCGCTTGCCAAAGGCTACCAGCCGTTCGAAAAGCGCCGGGTCCGGCAGGCGTCCGGTAGGCATGTGCGGATAGTTCACCCACATCAGCTTGACACGGCCTCCTGACGCCCCATCGGTACCGGGCCGGCCTTGCGTCCCCCGCCCCCCTTTCACCAGCCGGTCGAGCTCATCGAAATCGGGATACCATCCGCCGGCCTCCGTGAGCGAATAATCGATGCAGCTGCCACCGGCCAGCTTGACGGCGCTGCGGTAGGTCGGATATCCCGGGTTCGGGACCAGCGCCCCGTCGCCTTCGTCGAGATAGGTCATACAGATATGCAGGATGCCCTCCTTCGATCCGATCAGCGGCAGTATCTCGTTTTCCGGGTCGATCTCCACCGCATACCACTGACGATACCAGTCAGCGATGGCCTTTCGCAATACCGGCGATCCCTTGTAGGATTGATACGCATGCACGTTCGGCTTCGCGCTTTCCGACTGCAGGACCCGGATGACATCGGGATGCGGAGGCAGATCGGGACTGCCGATCCCTAAATTGATGACGTTCTTCCCGGCTTTATTCAATTGGTCGATCTCGCGCAGCTTGCGCGAGAAGTAATATTCTCCGATGCCTTCGAGCCTACGTGCTGTTGTCATAGTTCTTTTTTGTATGCGCAGCCGGCTGGGCCGGCGGGTTATTTATACGGTCTTCCCCTTTTTATAGACACCGTAGATCTTCAACTCGGCCGTTATCGGCCTGATCGCCTCGATCACCGCTTCGAACTGCCCGACATCCTCGAATTCCATATCCGCATGAAAGGAATATTCCCATTCCGATCCGGGTATCGGGAAGGACTGCAGTTTGCTGAGGTTGATGCCACCGTCGGCAATCTTCGTCAGCACCCGGGCCAGGCTCCCACGCGAATGGTCCGTATGGAAATTGACAGAGGCCTTGTCCGGCTCGCGCACGGCCATCGCGTTCTCCCCGCGCTGCAGGATGAGAAAGCGGGTGTAGTTGTTCTTCATCGTATGGATATTGGGCGCGAGCACGTCGAGCCCGAACAACTCGGCGGCCAGTTTGCTGGCAATGGCCGCACGGTGTCTGCTATGATGCTGTTGCAGCTGCTTCGCACTGAGCGCGGTGTCCTCCGTCTCGACGAGTTTCCAGCCGGGATATTTTTCCAGGAAATCGATGCATTGCAGCAGGGCCATATGATGCGAATGCACTTCACGGATGTCTTCGATCTTCACCCCCGGATTCACCAGCAGGTGCTGATTGATCTGCAGATAGATCTCTCCGACAACGCGCAGATCGCTCTTCTGGAGCAGGTTATAATTGGGAAGGATACTGCCGGCGATCGAGTTTTCGATGGCCATGACTCCGCCGTCGCTCTCCTTTCGGCTGCAGGCTACGCGTATCACTTCGCGAAAAGTGGCGCAGGTGATCACCTCCACATCCTTTCCGAAGAATTGCCGCGCCGCCATCTGGTGAAAGCTGCCTTCATAACCCTGAATAGAGACCCTCGTGCGTTTCGGTTCCATGTTTGTTTGTTTCTGCACCCCCGCGAAGGGCGCCTCCGTAAAAGCAAGAGTCCCGGCTTTTGACCGGGACTCTTTATGTTAATTTTTCCTGTTTATTTGGTAGTTAACAAAAGCGATCCCGGTCTACCCGTAAAGTAGAAATAAAAGAAAAAATAAAAATAACGGTATGCTCTTGTCGTGATCATATAGTGCACTGATGTTAGAGACTATTGAGGTGTCAAATTTAGGGACTAATCGCTAATAACCAAATTTATTTTTACCGGAGGCGATCCTGCGCGTTTACTCCAGCCGCTTAGCCATCCGGACATCGATCAGGCGGAAGAGATGGATAGGTTTGTAAGTCCGCCAGTTTTCCAGGTCCGCCAGTTCGATCCACCGGTTGAGCCAGGCCTTTCTGAAATCATATTGCGTCTGCTCGGGCATGTTCAAACAAACGATCCAGCCGTCTGCATCGGTCACCTCTTCGAACCATTCCTCATAATAGTCCTTGTCGCCGCTGTGGAAATTCAGTACGTTCTCCGCGATGAGGATGAACTTCGTGATGCCGAATTCGAAGAATTTGTCCGTCACCTCCCGTTTCAGGTTCATGATGTCGTTCTCGATGGCGTCGTTCCACTCGCCGAATAACTCGATGACCACGTAATGCTCGTCATAGTCGGCCAACAGGACCTTGAGGTATAAGGTACGGGACCCGAAATCGTCCCATTGAGGATGGATATAGTAGTTGTAGATGGTCTGCGAAAACTCGAATTCCGAATAGACTCTTCCGTAAAACGGCGATCGCTCGTCTTCCTCGCTCACGTACATGTGCCGCCAATTATAGAAAGGTTCTATCTCATGCATAACTGAACTTTATGAACTGGCGGAATCCACCGCCTTTTTGACGCTTCCGGATCGAAGCAGCAATTCTTTGGCTTGCTCATAATCCGTCAGGCCTGTTCCTTCCATTACCATTTTTGTGCCGCGGTCCACCAGTTTACTGTTTGTCAATTGCATATTTACCATCTTATTATCCTCGACACGGCCGATGCGGATCATGACCGCGGTGGACAGCATATTCAATACCAGCTTTTGCGCGGTGCCGCTCTTCATCCGCGTGCTGCCCGTCACGAATTCGGGCCCGACCACTACTTCGATCGGGAAATCGGACTGTTGCGCTACCGGCGAACCCGGATTGCAAACGATACACCCGGTGGGGATGCCCCTTTTCCGGCACTCCGCGAGGGCGCCGATGACATAGGGCGTGGTTCCACTGGCCGCTACTCCGACCACGATGTCGTTATCCGCCACCCCATACCCTTCCAGATCGAGCCACCCTTGCTGCAAATCGTCCTCCGCGTTTTCCACCGGTTTCCGGATGGCGGTCTCCCCACCCGCAATGACACCGATGATCAGGTCGAACGGCATCCCGTAGGTTGGAGGTATCTCGCTGGCATCCAAAACGCCAAGACGGCCGCTGGTTCCCGCGCCGATATAGAACAGCCGGCCTCCCGCCAACAATTTGTCCGTGATCGCCGCTACCAGTTTCTCGATCTGCGGGATCGCCCTGGCAACAGCGTCGGGAACGCTCTTATCCTCCTGGTTGATACCGGTGAGTATCTCCTTTATGCTCATTTTCTCCAGGTCGTGGTACCTGCTTTCTTCCTCGGTGAACTTCTCAAATGCCATGCGTATACGTTGGTTATTTATTGATGTTGATGATATTCAATAAGTCCTTCCATCGGCTGGCGCAGGACCTGGCCCAATTCAAATTCATAGGTCCGGCAAAGGTCGCCGATCACGTCCCTGAACCCGTAGGCCACCCCGCCCACAAAATGGATCGGCAATTTCCAGCTTTCCCGGTATTTGCACAAATGATTGAAGAAAAAATCGTTCAGACCATCCTCGATAATGTTCTCGATCATATAGTGCCCGCGGTTCTCCACCAGGAACAGGGCAAACGAGGCCAGGTACCGGTTCGGCAGCGGCCGCTTGTATACGCTTTCCAGTATCTCCCTGGTGTTCGTAGCGTATCTGGCATCGAATTTATAACGCAATTCTTCATCAAATGTGTTATAAAGATAATATTGCAGCACCTTTTTGCCGAGGTAGGCGCCGCTGCCCTCGTCCCCCAGGATAAATCCCAGTCCGGGACTGTTTTTCACGATCTTACGACCATCGAAATAGCACGAATTGCTGCCCGTGCCGAGGATACAGCAGACGCCCTTCGACGACCCGCAAAGCGCGAGCGCTGCTCCCATGAGGTCATGGGTGACATGGACCGCGGCATCCGGAAAGACACCCCCGATCGCCTTTTTCACGATCTTCCGGTTTTCGGGATTGTTGCAGCCCGTACCATAGTAAAATACCTGATCCACGTCGCTCGTTTTCAACGAGGGAAGCAACTCCCGGTCGAGCACCTGCCCGATTCCCGCCACATCCAGGAAATAGGGGCTGATCCCCTGCGTCTCCACTTTCTTTTTCTTGCCGCCGCCGTGGAGCAGACACCATTCGCATTTGGTGGCGCCGCTGTCCGCTATCAATATGTTCATTGGCCTGTCCTTTGAATTTATACCCGGGGCGGTCGCCGCAAGCGGCGGCCGCCCACCCCTTTTTGGCCTGCAAGTTAAATATGATTGCGTAATTTGCAGCCTTTGGGTTGTATTTCACCGGCTGCCGGACGGTTTTTTGCCGGCTCCCGGGCTTTACTTCGCTCATCGTCGGGTTGTATTTCACCGGTTTTCAAGTTGTTTTTCGGCCCATCGGAGTATTAAAATTTCATTCGAATGAAAAAACTGCAGGTCTGGTTACCCTTGTTATTTGCAATCGTCATGATGGTGGGCATGGTCATCGGTTTCCGCTTACGGGGCAATCTGCGCCCCAACGGCTTCTTTCTCACCCGTCAACAAACCCCCGTTCAGGAAGTGATGGACCTCATTTCCATGAAATATGTGGATTCCGTAGCCTCGGACAGCCTGAACGATGATGCGATCGACGGTATGCTTACGCACCTGGACCCCCACTCCATCTATATCCCTCCCACCGACGTCTCCGAAGTCAATGAAGACCTGCAGGGGAACTTCGAAGGGATCGGTGTGGAATTCGAGATCTTCGACGATACGGTCAATGTGATCAACGTCCTCCCCGGGGGACCCAGCGAAAAAGCGGGTCTGCGGGTCGGCGATAAGTTCCTGAAGGTCGGCGATTCCGTGGTCGCGGGCAATGGCATCTCCAACGACAAAATACGCCGGCTGCTCCGCGGTCCGGGCGCGAGCCAGGTAACCGTCACGCTGCTGCGCATCGGCCAGCCGGACACACCCGTGCAGGCCCTCATCACCAGGGGTATGATCCCGCTGCCTTCCGTCGACGTCGCCTACATGATCAATAAAGAGACCGGTTACATCCATATCAACAAGTTCTCCGAGACCACGCATGCGGAGTTCGCCCAGGCCATGCTGCGACTGCAGCAACAGGGTCTCAGGCGCCTGATCCTCGATCTTCGCGGGAACGGCGGCGGCATCCTGCAGGAATCGATCGAAATAGCCGACGACTTCCTCGATGGCGACAAGCTCATCGTATACACCGTCGGCGCCCGTTCACCCAAGGTGGAATACCGCTGCCGCCGGGACGGCCTTTTCGAGAAGGGAAAACTGGCGCTGCTGACGGACGAAGGCACGGCCTCCGCCAGCGAAGTGCTGACGGGTGCGCTGCAGGACTGGGATCGCGCCACCATCATCGGCCGCCGGACCTTCGGAAAAGGCCTGGTCCAGGAGCAATACCAGCTCAGCGACGGAGGCGCGCTGCGCCTCACCATCGCACGGTATTATACGCCTACCGGCCGCAGCATACAGAAACCCTACAACAAAGGACACGAGGCATACGACGAAGAAGTGATGCGACGCTTCCATGACGGCGAAGTGCTGCACGGCGACTCGGGCGCCCGGCACACCGGACCCGCCTACCGGACACTGGGACCCGAAAAAAGGATCGTTTACGGCGGCGGCGGCATCACGCCCGATATCTTCATCGGCTTTGATACCAGCACACTCTCCAGGAGCACTACGACGCTGTACCTCGATGGCACCATCAACCGGTTCATCTACGCTTACTATATCCAGCACCTTCCCGCATTCCAGGCATTCAAAACGCCGGCGGACTTCGTCGCCCATTACAAAGACGACGATCAGCTGCTCCGCGGCCTCTCCGCCTATGCCGCAAAGGATACGGTCAATCTGCAGGCGATATCTCCCCGCGAGAAGGACCTGCTGCGCCACCGGCTGAAAGCCCTGATGGCCCGCCAGATCTGGCGGACCGAAGGCTATTTCGAGGTCAGCAATACGTCGGATCCGGTCGTGGCCAGGGCCCTCGAGGTTGTCGATAAGTAGGGGGACAAAAAAGGCCGGCTTGCGCCAGCCTGTTCACTATCGAAATACTACACACTATCTTTCCTTGTCCAGTAATTCCTTTTTCTCCACGCGGTAGGAGGTGATGAGCCCCATGCCGCCGCCTACGGCAATGAAGGCGAAATAAAGCGCCACATTGGCTCCGTTGGTTTCGTATTCGCCACCGCCATAATGACTGATGTAGTGGC
>DASZYU010000059.1:0-2750 GCA_035545215.1 Puia sp. | reverse complement strand
GAAGCCCTTCAGCTCACAGGCAAATTTCGTCTTGAACTTCGACGCGTCGAATAGGGTAATGTCAGCAGCGCCGGAAACGCCATTCAGCAACCCCTCCCAGTAATCCGGTGCGTTATTACCAATCGGTGTCAGGGCGCCGATGCCCGTAACGACTACTCTTTTCAATTGCATAATGGACTTTTCCGTGGTTTGACCTGCGACCGCTCCGCCGGCGCGACCTTCTCTTGCATGGTTCCCGGGGACCTTCGGCTACAGGTTAAGGATAAAATCCGCCTTCTAAGCCATATTGCTTGAAAAGGCGGATCGAACGAGTTTATTGCAATAACTCCAAACGAAGTTTTGAGCGCTCTTATTTCGCGTGCTCTTCCAGGTAAGCGATAGCCTGACCGACGGTGGTGATTGTTTCGGCCTGTTCATCCGGAATGGAAATGTTGAACTCTTTTTCAAATTCCATGATGAGTTCGACGGTGTCCAGAGAGTCTGCCCCCAGATCGTTGGTGAAAGAAGCCTCGTTGGTAACCTCTGCCTCCTCCACTCCTAATTTATCTACGATGATCTTCTTTACTCTTGTAGCGATGTCTGACATGTTGGTAAATTTTAGTTATACGCCCGCAAAAATAAAGGTTCCCGACTTCAGAACAAAATTGCGCCCGTTTATTTTACGCTTCTTCCCACCCCACCACGGGCCTCCGGCCGCCGCATGCCATCATCTTTCCCACTTCTTCCAACCCCACCACGGCCTTCCGCCCGCCGCATGCCGTCTTCATTTCCGCTACGTCCGGTCTCACCGCCGGCCCGTCCTCGCCGGGACGATGTTTCCATCTGGTGCGCATCCCCACCGAACGAAGACCGCCGGACCCTGCCCGACGACCGGTTTTCCGGTATTTTTTCCGTATTTTCGGGCCTCCCTGCCCATCGGCGCTCCCCCGCCGGACAGGTCAGCGAAAACTATACCAACCGCATGGCGCTTAGGATGATAGATCACGGAACAAAAGAATACCAGCAGATGGTCCATCTGCGCAATGAAATATTGCGCAAGCCGCTCGGTCTTCAATTCTCCAGGGAAGAACTCGACGCGGAAAAGAACGACGTCCTCATGGGCGCCTTCGAAGACGACCGCCTGCTGGGATGTTGTCTCCTGACCCGCATCGATTCCGCCACCGTTCGTCTCCGGCAAATGGCAGTGCCCAGCGGCATGCAGGGCAAAGGCATCGGCCGCGCCCTGATGATCTTCGCCGAAAACATCGCCCGCGACCTCGGTTACAAAAAACTCTGTATGCACGCCCGCCTGACCGCCATCGGTTTCTACAAGAAACTCGGTTACTGCGTCATCGGCGAAGAGTTCACCGAAGTCACGATTCCACATTATATAATGGAGAAAGCGCTCTGAGGCGCAAACACCGGGCCACCGCCACTGCCACCGCGGCTCGCTCTTTATAGCCCGGCGCATCCGCGCAATACCACACACGTTCCGCGGCTATCGCTTCCCACAGCCGCCGGGCCCCGGGCAAACACCGCCCTATTTGATCAGTCGCAGGTTCACCGGATAGCGGTAGATCTTGTTCTCGCTGGCTTTCACGCTGGCCACGATCACGAGCACGACGTCCAGCACGCCTATAACGCACAGCAACAAGATACCGATGATGACGGCGACCAATATAGTGCTGATGATACCGGCGATGATCACGGTCAGTTGAAAATTCAACGATTCCTTCGCATTGGCTTCGACGAATTGCGACTGGTCCTTTTTGACGAGCCAGATGATCAGTGGACCGAGGATACCGATGCCCGGTACGATCGCCAGGATGTGAGAAAGGATGCCGATGGTCCGCTCGTCGCTGGTCGGCGTCACAAGAGGATATTCTTCAGACATGATGTTTTGGTTTTTGTGCGGAAGATGCGCTGTCCGGAAATTAGCGCATCTCCCGCAATACGCTAATGTCTGTCGGATTTCGAACCGCTCCACTGGAGCGCCCTTATCCGCGGGCTTCGCTACGCTCGCCGGTGGACGAGCCGCCGGCGGCTCCGAATGCGACCTTGAATATAAGGATTTTTCATCAAATGTCCCCGGCCGCGTCCGAAACGTACATCCCCGCGCCGCCCCCCAATCCCCTATGCCTTCGCTGCCGCCTCGCTCTGCTGTAAGACGAATTTGCTCATTCGCCGCAGGAAACCGAGCAGATCGGCCATCGATCGCAGGTCGTCCGCGACCAACAGGAAATGCTTGCCCGCCTGTTTCAGCCGCGCCTTATTCGTATGTTTCTGCAAATATTCCAGTATCCGCCGGAAGACCTCCGACTCGAAATAGGGCGAGTCGGGTCTGTCGATGAAATAGCACCGCATCGTATCCTCTTTCAGGATCAGCTTTTCGAAACCGAGGCTCACCGCCAGTTTCCGGATACGCACCGTATCGAACAGGTCCTCCACCTGCGGCGGTATCGGTCCGAAACGGTCGCCCAGCTCGTCATGAAAAGCCGCCAGCTCTTCCTCGCTGTCGCAATTGTCCAGCCGCGTATACAACGTCAGCCGCTCGGTGATGCTTTCGACATAACTGTCGGGGATCAGGATCTCGAGGTCCGTGTCGATCGTACAATCCTGCACGTAGTCTTCCTGCCGGGCGATCTCTTCCTTGAACAGCTCGCGAAACTCCGTTCGCTTCAGCTCCTTGATCGCCTCGTCGAGTATCTTCTGATACGTTTCAAATCCGATGTCTACCATGAAACCGCTCTGCTCCCCGCCGAGCATATTAC
>DASZYU010000058.1:0-14709 GCA_035545215.1 Puia sp. | reverse complement strand
GATCGTTAGCCCGTCCCTGCCGGTGAACAGGATCTCGCCGGAGGTGTAGCGGGCCGGCGGCGACGCCAGCAACCGAAGGATCGACAGCGAGGTCACCGATTTGCCCGAACCCGATTCTCCCACCAGCGCAACGATCTCCCCCCGGCGCACGTCGAGGCTCAGGTCGGTTACGGCCGTCGATAGGCCGCCCTCGCCTTCGAACGCGATGCCCAGATGTCGGATGGATAACAACATATCAGAATCTCAGATGCCTGACCGTTAGCCCGTTGTTGATCAATTGTTTTAGCGAATCGATGCCGATCCGGATGTGCCGCTCCACATATTCGGCCGTGATCCGCAGATCGCTTTCCGCCGTTTTGACGCCTTCGGGGATCATGGGCTGGTCGCTCACGAGCAAAAGGGCGCCGGTGGGGATCTTATTGTAGAAGCCCACCGAAAAGATCGTCGCGGTTTCCATATCGATCGCATAGGCCCTGATCTTCTGCAAATATTCCTTGAAGACCTCATCGTGTTCCCATACCCGGCGGTTGGTCGTGTAAACCGTCCCCGTCCAATAGTCGACCGCATATTCGCGGATGGTCGTGGATATCGCCTTCTGCAAGGCAAACGCGGGAAGCGCAGGCACCTCCGGCGGAAAATAATCGTTCGAAGTGCCTTCTCCCCGTATCGCGGCAATGGGCAGGATCAGGTCGCCCAGCTTGTTCCGCTTTTTCAGACCGCCGCATTTGCCGAGGAACAACGCCGCCTTCGGCTTGATTGCGGTCAGCAGGTCCATGATCGTCGCGGCGCCGGGACTGCCCATTCCGAAATTGATGATGGTAATGTCTCCCGCCGTAGCGCACTGCATCGGCTTTCCCTCGCCGACGACGTCCACTTTGTGCCAGTCGGCAAAAAGATGCACATAGTTGTCGAAGTTAGTCAGCAGGATATATTCGCCGAAATGATCCAGCTGCTCACCCGTGTAACGGGGCAACCAGTTATTAACTATCTCGTCTTTGGTCTTCATTTATCCGTAAATTTACCAAATAGATTTGGTTATGATCAAGATCTATTACCCCTCTCATCCCTTCAAGATCAGGGAACCGGAAAAAAAGAAAGAAGAGATCTGGGACGAGCTCCGCAAACAATGGGTCCGTCTTACTCCGGAAGAATGGGTCCGTCAGAATTTTATTCAGTACCTCCTCCAGGTGAAGAATTACCCTGCCTCCTATATCGCCGTCGAGCGTCGGATGAAACTCGGCGAGCTGAACAAACGGTTCGACCTCATGATCTTCGACAACGGCGCGCAACCCTGGATGCTGGTGGAATGCAAGGCCATGGAAGAAAGGCTCGACAGCCGCGTCCTGTGGCAGGTGCTCCGGTACAATATGGCTACCCCCGTAAAGTATATCGTGATCACCAACGGCGAACAGTGCCATGCCTTTGTTCGCGGTCTCACCGATTTCGAGAACATCGCCGCCCTCCCGACGTACAGCGAGTGACTGCTACCACCGCATCAGGCCTTTCAAATAACCCGTCAGCTCGCGCGCAATCTGCCCATGTTCCACCAGGTCCGGATGGCCGCCGCATCCATGCGAATATTGTCGCGAAAAGAAATAACTGCTCACTTTTCGGTCCCCCGCAGCGCGCATGGCCCCCACCACGCCCGCCAGGTAACGCTTCTGCACATCCGTCAATGCCTTATTGCCCATGGGACTCGTCAAACACACGATCTGCGACCTGGGGTACTCCTTTCGTATATCCTTTAGGAATCCGACATAGGCGCTGCAAAAGACGGTGGAATCCTGCACTCCGTCATTCTGGCCCAGACACACGGTAACGACGTCCGGCACATAGCGCGTGAAATCCCAGTGACCCGTATTGTCGCGCAGGTCCATCCTGTCGAACACCTGCGGCATGACGATGCCCATGTCGCAACAACTGTGCACGAGCCCGATACCCGCCACCGCCGTGAGGTGCCATTGCGCGTTCAGCGCGCGCGCCGTTTGCGCTCCATAGCTCATCCACGCATTGTGCTGGTCGTACCATTCGCCTTTGCCACAGGGCAGCTGTGACTCGTCCATGCCGGCGCCCGCAGTGATCGAGTTGCCGATGCATTCGATCCTCCTTTTCGGAAGGGCAGGGGGGCGGACGAGCCGATCGGTCTTCACGCCTACGAATTCGAGCCAGCCGATACCCGACTCGGTGTCCTTACACACCGCGACCAAATGATCGTTTCCCGAAGACAGGTCGCTTCCCTCCGCTATCATCCGGCCATTGAGGTCCACCGTTCCATTGTCCCGGATCAGCAAAGTGTCTTCCGTTCCGGCCAGCTTGATCCGGATGGCCGGCCGGTCGTCGATGATGACCGCGATATAGTTGTGGGTCTTGTCATTGGGCACCTGGTCGCGGAGATAGATCTGGCATTGCCCCCGAACCTTCATTCGCATCGAGACGCCCGGCGACCAGCATCGGACCGTTCCCGAATCGGAACGCTCTGCGCGGCCCATGTATTGGACATGCTTGTCCGCAGCCGGATAGCGCCGCAGGATCGGAATATATTTTTGCGCCCGCGTGCCGCAGCTGACCGACAGCGCCAACGACCAGAGTAGCCATCTCATGTGCTTTTCGGTTTGAGTATCCCGGAATAGACCTTCGTATCGTAACCCACGCGGACCCGCCCGCCCGCCGCATGCCGGTCGAACAGCTCCCGCAACGACTGTAGCATTTCCCCATGCCGCGGACCCTCCTTCTGTATATAGGACGACGACAACAGCCGGCCCTTCAACCCATCGAGATCGAACACCTGTTCATTGGGGAATATGGCGAGTTCGAATGCGGCGGGCTGAAAGAATGCAGCGATCTTCTCATCCGAGTTCACCTTATGGTTGACATATGTATAGTCCGTTCCGTACCGCACGATCAGGTCCTCGTATTCTTTTTCGAACGGCGACTCCACCAGTCGCTCGTTCCAGACGAGCGCCACGACTCCCGGAGGCCGCAGGATTCGAACGAATTCCGGGCGGCAACGCACGGCATCGAACCAATGGAAAGCCTGACCGGCGACGATCATGTTCACGCTCCCGTCCGCCAGCCCTGTAGCCTCCGCGGTCCCGTCGATGCTGATGAACTGCCCCCGGCCCGCTCCCCTTGCAGCCGCCCCCGTTGCGCTCGCCTCGCGGCCCGCTCCGCTTGCAGCCGCCCCCGTTGCGCTCGCTTCCCGGCCCGCTCCCCTTGCAGCCGCCCCCGTTGCGCCCGCTTCGCGCGCACCGGCCCCCGCATAGTACTGCAACAGCGACTCGGCCTTCTCCCGCATCTCGCGGTTAGGCTCCACCGCAAAGACGGTATTCCCGTTCCGCAGGAATAGCTCGGTCGAGATGCCCGTGCCCGACCCGATGTCGGCAACGTCCCATTCTGGACTCAAGCCGTAGGCATCCCGCAGCCAGGCAATGATGCCCTCGGGATAGCCGGGCCGGTACTTCACATAGTCCTCGACCCGGTCGCTGAACCGCTGGGTAGTTTTCATGCCCTAAATATAAAAAAAGCCCGCCGAAGCGGGCTGCACAATGCGTTTTATTCTTATGGAAAGATCCCCAGCTCCGCGTACGACGTCCCGACCTTATTGATCGCGACGATATAGGCGGCAGTTCGCATGTCGGGAATGGACGGGTTGTTCTGCCAGGCATCCATGATCTCCCGCGTGGCCGTGATCATCGTCTCCTCCAGGCCGCTGTAAACGAGATCGACTTCGTCGGCCCCATGCATGATGAACTCCTTTTCCCGCTGGCTCACCTTCTTCCCCGTAAGGCCTTCAATCTGGTTAAGGATATGCGTATTCATATTCTCGGTGAACCGCTTTTCCATCCTTCCATAGCGCACATGGCTCAGGTTCTTCAGCCATTCGAAATAAGATACCGTCACGCCGCCGGCATTCAGGTACATGTCGGGCACCACCAACACGCCTTTTTTGGCGAATACCTCGTCGGCTTCGGGTGTCAGCGGCCCGTTGGCGGCCTCGCCGATGATCCGCGCCTTCACATTCGGGGCGTTCTTGCCATTGATGACATTCTCCAACGCCGCCGGGATCAGGATATCGCATTCCAGTTCGAGCGCCGCCGACGAGTTCTCGATATTGGTGGCTCCCGGAAAATTCAGGATGCTGCCCGTCTTTTTCCGGTGTTGAAAGACTTCTTCTTCATTCAGGCCGTTAGGGTTCATGATCGCGCCTTCGTATTCGGCCAGCGCAATGACCTTGGCGCCTCCTTCCCGGAAGAACTTCGCAGCATGGTAACCCACGTTGCCTAGTCCCTGTACGATCACGGTCTTCCCTTCCACGCCCGGCCGCAACTTCAATTTAGCCATCCTGTCTTCCATGTGACAGACCTCCCGGATGCCATAAAAAACACCCAGCCCCGTGGCCTCACGGCGTCCGCGCACCCCGCCCTGACTGACAGGCTTCCCCGTCACGCAGCCAAGCGCATCGATCTCGCCGGGGCGCATGCTCATATAGGTGTCGAGGATCCAGGCCATCTCGCGTTCGCCCGTGCCATAGTCGGGAGCGGGCACATCGGTGCCCGGGCCGATAAAGTTTTTCTTGATCAGCTCGGAAGTATACCGCCTCGTGATCTTTTCCAGCTCGTAAGGCGTGTATTTTTTCGGATCGATGCTGATGCCGCCCTTGGCTCCTCCGAAAGGCACATTCACGATCGCGCACTTGAACGTCATCAGCGCCGCCAGCGCCATCACCTCGTCGAGGTTCACCGAAAGGGCAAACCGGATGCCGCCTTTACAGGGGGTCTTGTGATGCGAATGCTGAACGCGATAGGCCTTGATGACTTCTATCTTATCGCCGATCTTAACGGGAAAGAACATGCGGTAAACGGCGTTACACTGTTTGATCTGTTCCAGGATGCCGGGATCCCAGCTTGTAAAGGCAGCGGCCTTGTCAAAGCTTTTTTCTACGGCCTCGAAAAATTTGTATTCCATTTGGCAAGTTTGTATGTGCACCGGGTATGGTTTTTTCCAAATTTTCCCATCCCCGGTACACCGCTAACGATGGGAACTTCGGTGGAGCTGCTTCGACACGCTCCTTCTCGTTCGTAACTTTTGCCGAGCTCATTTACATCCGGCGGACCCGTGGCCCGCCTGGGACTTATTTAACTTCCTTCTCCAGCCTGGATATCTTCCGGTCCAGCCGGCTCACATACACGATCAATCCTGCAAGAATGATCACAACGACTGCGATAACGACATAGATCTTCCCGTCGGCCCGGAACCGGTCGGCCATCTCGACCTTCCGTCCGGTGCTATCCTGCGCCAGCGCAGGCAACGTCCACAGCCAACCGAGGAAAAACAGCGCGGGAGCGAAAAATTTCTTATACATCAGTGTGTTACTTTTTCTTCCAATAGTCTCAGCCGGATGCGAAGGGTCGTGATCCACACGCCCAACAGCGTCCAGCCCGGCACGGCTCCCGGCCAGAAAACGATCCGCATCCGGGAATCGATATCCTTCGTATCGAACGCCGGATTACCCATTCCCCCCGGGTGCAGACTTTCAACCATTCGCGGGATGATCCAGATCGTAGGGAATAACATGGCAAACGCAAAAATATTGTATACGGCCCCTATCCGGGCCCGTTTATCCAGGTCGGTCATCGAATTGCGCAGGACGAAATAAGCCAGGTATATCAACAACGCGATCACCGCACCCAGCTGTTTGGGGTCATTGCTCCAGAACGCGCCCCAGGTCCACCTGGCCCAAACAGACCCCGTCGCGAGACCCAGGATCCCGAATACGATGCCTATGCGGGCATATTCCAGCGCATAAATGTCGAAAACGAGACGATTGGACCGGAGATATTTGACAGAATAGATCACCGACACGATAAATGTGATCATCATCGCCATCCACATTGCCACATGGAAGTACAGGTTGCGGATCGTTTCATCCAGGATGGGCAGCGCAGGTACCGGGCCCAGGAAGCCCATGATGATCGTGTAAAGCAACAGGGCTGCGCATAGTATTTTCCACCAGTTCTGACGAAGCATATTAAAGATCGCGAGTCCTCCTGGACCCCATTTGGAGTGCAAATTTAGGTGAAACTCAATCTTTCCACAAAAACGGAAAAAGAATGATGGCCAGCACGACGATCATCCCGTCCAACGCAGCCAGCAGCGCGATCATGCCGGACAGCCCACCCTGCACTTCGGCGAACGCAATGGTCGAGATCTTGTTCAGCAACAACAGTTGCGGGATCACCAGCGGAAAACCCAGGATGGCCATCAGCGCCGCGCTCTGTTGGGCGCGCGCCGCTATCGCGGCCAAAAAAGTGAACACGAGGCTCAAACTGATACCGCCGAGCGAACTGATGAACAAAAAAGCCACTGCGTCCGACGTCGGATCGCCGAGCATCAGCAGAAATAATCCCAGGCTGACCAAACTCATCACCACCATCAGCAGCGCGTTGAACAACAGCTTGGACAGGATGAAATCGCGTGCACCGGCGATCGAATAGAAATACAACAGCCGCTCTTTCCCCTCCTGCAAAAAGCTTTTAGCCACCGCGTTCACACAGATGAACAGTTGCATCATCCAGAAAAGGCCCTTCCATACCGCTGCCTCCGGCTGTCCCATCGCCAGGTACAAAACGAAGATGGTGCTCGCCACATACAGCAGCACGCCGTAAAAAGTATACTGCTGCCGCACTTCCAGCAGCACATCCTTTTTAAACAACGCCAGGATATGTGTCAGCGAACGTATACCGCAAGATTTGGCGCAAAGCTAATGCATTAAACGGATTCGGTCATTTCATCACAAGCGAAAGGCGGCCATTGCTCGCAGGCTCAGCGTCCTCGAGCCGCTGCCCGCGCCGGAAATTGCCGCAGGACTGATGACCACGGGGATGCTCAGCCGGGTCAACTACAACATATACGCGATAAGGACATAGAAATTCGTCACCGGCGCATGCACGTCTGATAGACTGACCATCTGCTGCGTCTGCTCCGCCCTTGCCTCGAGGACCCATTTTCCCATCCCGGCGCCAAGCGAAACGAACCCGCCCGGGCGATAGCTACGGATTGCGTCGCCGGAGCCGAACAAGGGTTGCCGGATGCTTTGCGAATTGCCTACATCGATTAACGTTTGGGTGCTCTTATTATTGATCGTCAATGTATTGGAAATGCCGACGCCGAGGAAGGGGCGGATATGCGCCATTGGGTACTGATAGCGGACCTGGACATTGCCCTTGATCTCGTCGTATTCGAGCCGCGCATCGAAACGCTGGTAGTAATTCTTATGGTATTGATGACCATTCAACAAAAAATGATCATACAGGAAGTCGACCTGGATCGCCCACATGCGTCGTCCCTTCGACGGCTGAGCCAATACGCCCAGCCCCGCCGTAGGTCCGTAAAAGGGTGGCCACCCCACGTGTGAAGCGTCCGAATTGCCCGTGACCCTCACCGACGAATAAATACCGCCGGCCTCCGGTACCAGGTGGAACAACCAGCGATATTTTCCCTGGTGGCTGACGACCATTTCCTTCCCGCACCGATTGAACGCAGCGATCACCCCGCCCAACGCATTTTCCTCGTAGGCTACCCCCGGACACTGTCTTACCGCCGACGGACATCCTGCCACCAGCGCCGCCAACTGGTGTTCATAGAGATCGTCGGTCAGCACATCGTTCTCCGCACCCTTCCTGACCACCGTATTCCGGATCCGCAACTGCCCGGGCCTTTCACCTTCGCGGCCGACAAAAAAATAAGCCACGTCGCTCCGGTCGCGATAGGAGTAAAGCGTCAGCCGCCCCCCGGTCACCAGCAACATAAAAATCGTCGTATCGGATGGCTCGCCGGTCCAACCCGCAGCGGTGACCACGGCGGGATCCTGCGAGTAAGGATATAGCTTTACCTTCCAGCTTCGGTAAACCTCGTCACCCGCGCAAAAAGCAGAGATGTCGCCCGGCCCGTACACGATCGCATTGCCCGGTCCACCCGACCCTACCGATCCGCCCGGCCCTACCGATCCTCCCGATCCGCCCGATCCACCCGATCCGCCCGACCCGCCCGACCCGCCACCCAGGAATTCGATCCGGTTTGGGGTCAAAAGCCAGTCGCGGTAAACGATGCGGCCGCGGATCGTATCTCCGTTGTGGACGACATAACCATCCCGGTAATTCACCTGACCGGTGGCGGGTATCCAAAAAAGCGCGGCTAATAGCAGAAGGAAAAGCGAAAGAGGAGGCTTGATCATAAAAGATTCGTTAAAATTCTTCCCCTCTAAAGCCATGCCAGCCCCTTTCCGGAGCCGGTTTTTCGCCGCCCCCGGCCGCCCCCGGGGCACTGACTGCATATCCGGATTGCCGGCCTGGCGGTGCGCGGCGCCCGCTTTTTTACGGCAAATGGTTGTAACAATGCCTGCACCGTGGTTCGTAGAGGTCCTTTTCGCCCAAAACGACCTGACCGGAAACGGCCTTTTTGCGGTACGAATAGTTCGCAATGTTTCCACATTTGACGCAAATGGCATGTAACTTGGTGATATATTCTGCTTTGGCTAACAGGTATGGCATTTGGCCAAAAGGTTTGGCCATGTAATCCATGTCCAAACCTGCGACGATGACCCGGGTCCCGCGAACAGCAAGCTGGTCGCAGACTTCCGGCAATTGATCGTCGAAGAACTGGGCTTCATCTATACCTATCACGTCGACATCTCCGGCAAGTAATAGCATGGTTTGCGAGTTGTCGACCGGCGTCGATGGAATGGCATTCTCGTCATGCGAAACAATATCCTGCTCATGGTACCGGGTATCCATGGCAGGTTTGAAAATCTCGACTTTCAGATTGGCAATTTTAGCACGTTTTAGCCTTCGGATCAGTTCTTCCGTCTTTCCGGAGAACATCGATCCGCAGATGACTTCGATCCAACCGCGTTTTTCACCCTTGATATGGGGCTCGATGAACATAGGCAGGTAAAAATTAGGTGTAATATTTGTTATAACTTTATGTGACCTTAGTATATACTAACCCTTATTGGGCGCTTTAACTTGTACCATGGAACGACTTAAGGAACTGATCACTCGATTGCAAGAGCAGCTTGACCACAAGGCCGAACCTGCCCAAATGCTCGAAACCGCCCGGCTGGTGGAGGCCGAGTTGCAACAATTGGCCAATCAGCCCGCGCCGGCCAGGGTGATGCCTACAAAAATAACGGTTATGATGCCCTCCGCTGCGAAAATATATGCCGGAGGGGGATCGACGTCGGCTCCCGAGCCGCGGAAAGACCTTTCGGTCGGCCGCAACGGAATCACCGTTCCTTCCACACCTTCCACTCCCGCCAACGGTGTCGCCGCTCCGGTTTCTTCCGGCACGCCGGCGGCAACCGCTACCATCAAGCTCGAAAAACCGACACTCGAAAAGCCCCAGGACCGCGGAGTGTGGCCCTTCGATCCCCTGGCTGAAAAACCCACGGACCGCTTCACGCTCTCCCAAAAATCGAAAGAGGTCAACGATGTCATCGGAAACAGCAGTACCTCGCTGAACGATAAACTGAAATCCGAGGTTTCCGATTTGAAATCAGCGCTGAACGACAGCCCGGTCCGCGACCTCCGCAAGGCCATCGGCGTCAATGACCGCTACGTCTTTATCAATCAGCTGTTCCGCGGCGATGAAGTGATGTACGAGCGCAGCCTCAAAACCATCAATGGATTCAGGATCCTGCCCGAGGCCGAATACTGGATGGAAAGGGAATTGAAGGTGAAATTGGGCTGGGATGAGAACAACCAGACGACGCGCCATTTCTATCAGCTGGTCAAAAGACGGTTCTCCTGACCGCCGGCCTCCGATCTGCATAGGTCCGGCTCCTGACGCCCGGCCTGTCGTCCTCACCGGGTCAAAAGCCTGTTTTCCCGAATATACCGGATGATTCGCTCCGTTGCCCCGCGCCTCGAATACACGTAATCGCGCGCCGCAGCCCCTGTCTCCGCGCACTCCTGCGGATACTGTAAGAGACGGGTGAAGACCTTCTCCGCCTCGATCGCGCTGTCGATGATCAGACCTCCACCACAGTCGGTCAGCTCCACTGCTTCGATATATTTTTCGATCACCGGTCCGAGAACGACCGGCTTTCCATAGACCGCCGCTTCCAATACGTTGTGCACACCATCGTCGCCAAACCCTCCTCCGACATAGGTGATGGTCGCATAGCCGTATAGCCGGGACAGCATCCCGATGTTGTCGATGATCAGTACGTTGGGTTCCGGCCATCCTCCTGTCTCCGTCCGGCCGGACCCGCCCTTTCCAGCCGCTCTGCCTGCATCCATCCCCGTCGAACCGGCCTTTGCTGACGGACCGCCCTGCCAAACGGAATACCGGATCGAATGCCTGAAAAGACGTTCCACTTCGCGCAACCGTTCTTCACTGATCTCGTGCGGCGCGATGATGAACCGGATATCGGGATGCGTATTGGCATAATGATCCAGCTCTTCTTCATCTTCTTCCCACGTACTGCCTGCTACGATCACCGGCCGCGTTCCGCAGAAGGACTCGATCAGCGGCAGTCGCTCTGCCTTTTCGGCGATCTCGATCACGCGGTCGAAACGGGTATCCCCGCTGACACTCACCTGCTCAGTCAGACGCAGTTGCTGCAGCAATGCCCGCGACGCTTCCGTCTGCACAAAAAGATGCGTGAAACATTCGAGCATAAATCGGTGCAGACGACCATACCAATGGAAAAAGGGTTGATCCGGCCGGAAAATGCCGGAGATCAGCAGCAGGGGTATATTCCGCCGGCGAAGTTCGACCAGGAAGTAATACCAGTAATCGTATTTCACCCAAAGCACGAGGTCCGGACGGATAAGGTCGATAAAACGACGCGCGTTCCGCGGACTATCCAAAGGCAGATAGAAAACGTGGTCGACCCCCGTATAGTTTTTCTTCGCAGTATATCCGGAAGGCGAAAAGAAGGTCAGTACGATACGGCATCCCGGCGCCTCTTCCCTCAAACGTTCGATCACCGGCCGCCCCTGCTCGAATTCCCCGAGCGACGAACAATGGATCCAAATGACCCGCCCCGTCTTTTCCTCCCCGGCGGCCGCCATCTTTACCGGCAGCGCCTCACCCGCCGGCTGCGCCCGCGAGTCCGCCTTCGTCGCCGGCGACGCTCCGGTCACCGGCCGCATTTCAGCGCTTATCTTTTCGAAAAGCGCCTTTCTTCCCTCCAGCCACAATTTCGCCTTCCTGTTCCAGGGGGAGACGAGTCGCAGACCTATCCTATACAACCATAAGAAGATATGATAAGATATAATACTCATCTACTGCGACCCCCTCCGTCGCATCATTAAACCGTTTTTTTTCAATAGTTTTGTGCCCGTCTTGAAAATAGCGAATCTCATGCAGCCCATCCAAATGGTAGATCTGAAGCGGCAATATACAAAAATAAAGACCGAAGTCGACGCCGCTATTCAGGAGGTGATCGATAGTGCGGCGTTCATCAACGGCAAGGCTGTGACCGATTTCGCAGCCGGTCTATCGGCTTATACAGGGTCCCGTCACGTCATCCCTTGTGCCAACGGTACGGATGCCCTTCAGATCGCCATGATGGCCCTCGACCTTCAACCCGGCGACGAGGTCATCACTCCTTCCTTCACCTTTATCGCGACCACCGAAGTGGTGGCCCTGCTCAAACTGAAACCAGTATTCGCAGAAGTCGACCGAAAGACTTTTTGTCTCGACCCTGCCGCCGTGGAAATAGCCGTTACGCCCAGGACGAAGGCCATCCTCCCCGTCCACCTGTACGGCCACGCCGCCCCCATGCAGGAGATCATGGACATTGCGCGCAAACACAACCTCGCGGTCATAGAGGACAACGCCCAGGCCATCGGCAGCACCTACCGTTTTGCGGACGGAACGGAAAAAAAGACCGGCGCCATCGGCACGATCGGCACCACCTCGTTCTTTCCATCCAAAAATTTGGGCTGCTATGGGGACGGCGGAGCAATATTTACCGATGATGATGCGTTAGCTAGCCGGTTGAAAATGATTGCTAACCATGGACAGAGCAGGCGATATTACCACGACATTGTAGGCTGTAACAGCCGCCTGGATTCCATCCAGGCAGCAGTCCTGAATGTTAAGCTGAAACGACTCGACGCCTATATTGCCGCCCGCCGCGCCGCCGCGGATTACTATGATAACGCATTCAGAGCTCATCCGAAGATAACGACCCCTTACCGGGCGACCTACAGTCATCACGTGTTTCACCAGTATACGCTTGTCCTCGAAGACGTCGATCGCGACGGACTGAACGAATTCCTGGCCGCCAAGAAGATCCCGTCGATGATCTATTATCCCGTACCCGCTCACCGCCAGCAGATGTTCGCCGCCTCGGGCGCCGCGGACTACCGGCTCGACACCACCGACTGGCTCACGGAAAGGGTCATCTCCCTTCCCATGCATACCGAGCTGGATGAGGACCAGTTGAAGACGATCACGTCGGCCGTGCTGGAATACATAGATAAAAACTGATTGAAAACCAAACCTAAATAATCTTTATGAAAATTGCAGTGATCGGTACCGGGTATGTCGGGCTTGTTACAGGCACCTGTTTCGCGGAGACGGGGAATGATGTCGTTTGCGTAGATATCGATACCACCAAGGTCCAGCGGCTGACGAATGGTCAGATCACCATCTATGAGCCGGGTCTGGAAAAACTGTTCCTTCGCAACCTTAAGGAGGAACGGCTTCGCTTTACTACCCGGCTCGAGGAAGGCATAAAGGAAGCACAAATCATTTTCCTGGCCCTGCCCACTCCTCCCGGAGAGGATGGCTCGGCCGATCTCAAATACATCCTGGGCGTCGCCGATCACCTCGGACGGCTGCTCAAGGATTATAAGGTCATCGTCGATAAAAGCACCGTTCCCGTCGGCACGGCCGAAAAGGTCAGGAACGCCATCAAAAAGAATTACAACGGCGAATTCGACGTCGTGTCCAATCCCGAGTTCCTCCGTGAAGGCGTAGCCGTCGACGACTTCATGAAACCGGACCGCGTCGTCATCGGAGCCTCATCCGATCGCGCCCGCAAGCTGATGAACGACCTTTACAGCCCCTTCGTACGGCAGGGCAATCCCATCATCTACATGGATGAACGCTCCGCCGAGCTCACCAAATACGCTGCCAACTCCTTCCTGGCCACCAAGATCACGTTCATGAACGAAGTCGCCTTGCTCTGCGAGCGGCTCGGCGCCGACGTCGACATGGTCAGGCGCGGCATCGGCAGCGACGAACGCATCGGGAAACGCTTTCTTTTCCCCGGCATCGGGTACGGCGGCAGCTGTTTTCCCAAGGACGTACAGGCCCTTGTAAAGTCCTCGCAGGAGGTGGACTACGAATTCCGTATACTCGAGGCCGTTATGGACGTCAATGAGAAGCAAAAGCTCCACCTGCTGCCTAAGATAAAGCGGTTCTTCAAGGACAACCTGAAAGGCAGGCATTTTGCGCTGTGGGGCCTGGCCTTTAAGCCGAACACCGACGACATCCGCGAGGCGCCAGCCCTTTATATGATCGATGCCCTCATCAGGGAAGGAGCGACCGTCAGCGTGTTCGACCCCGAGGCGATGAACAATGTCCGCCAGCTGATGGGCAATAAGGTCACCTACGCGGAGAGCCAGTACGATGCCCTCGAAGGCGCGGACGCGCTCATCATCGCGACCGAATGGAATGAGTTCCGCACCCCGAATTTCCTGAAGATCGTCACGTCGTTGAAGAGCAAGGTGATCTTCGACGGCCGCAACCTCTTCGATATCGCGGCCATCCGGGAACTGGGTTTTTATTACGAAAGCGTCGGTCGCGCTCCCGCGGACCCCGCATCCTCAAAAATATAACCTAAACGACACCATGAGCAAACAGCGTGTATTGATCACCGGAGCCGCAGGATTCCTGGGATCGCATCTTTGCGACCGTTTCATCGCCGAAGGCTACCACGTCATCGCGATGGACAACCTGATTACCGGCGACCTGCGGAACATCGAGCACCTTTTCAAACTGGAACATTTTGAGTTCTATCACCATGACGTGAGCAAGTTCATCCATGTGCCCGGCAACCTGCGCTATATCCTGCATTTCGCTTCCCCGGCAAGTCCCATCGATTACCTCAAGATCCCCATCCAAACCCTTAAGGTGGGATCGCTGGGTACGCACAACTGCCTGGGCCTGGCGAAATCCAAGAAGGCTCGTATCCTCGTCGCCTCGACCTCTGAGATCTACGGCGACCCGCTGGTCCATCCCCAGACCGAGGAATACTGGGGAAACGTCAACCCGGTCGGCCCGAGGGGCGTATATGACGAAGCCAAACGTTTCCAGGAAGCCATGACGATGGCCTATCATAATTTTCACGGGCTGGAGACCCGCATTGTCCGGATATTCAATACGTATGGTCCCCGCATGCGGCTCAACGACGGCCGCGCGCTGCCCGCCTTCATCGGGCAGGCGCTCCGGGGAGAGAACCTCACGGTCTTTGGCGACGGCAGCCAGACGCGCTCGTTCTGCTATGTCGACGATCTCGTAGAAGGCATCTATCGCCTCCTGCTCAGTGATTATCACCAGCCCGTGAACATCGGCAACCCCTCCGAGATCACCCTTAAACAATTTGCGGAAGAGGTGATCGCACTCACGGGGACCAAACAGAAGATCGTCTATAAGCCCCTGCCCGTCGACGACCCCAAACAACGTCGCCCC
>DASZYU010000057.1:0-22629 GCA_035545215.1 Puia sp. | reverse complement strand
GGCGCTATATAAAAAGACACTGTTGGTCCTGACGGTCGCCATCGGCTGCGGCCTGGCGATGACCGGCTGTACCGTCGACGGTTATGTGACCGACGAACCCGCCGATGTGGTTTATACCCGTCCTGTCGCGCCGGGCGAGGGCTATATCTGGATCGACGGCGACTGGGTCTGGGGCGGCGGCTCTTACCACTGGCACAACGGCTACTGGTCAAGACCGCGCGCAGGCCGCACCTGGGCGCCCGGTCACTGGGAACGCACCGGAAGAGGGTATCACTGGAACCGCGGACACTGGAGATAAGTCCCAAAGGTTCTGTCTGCATATATCGAAGCCTGCAGCAAGTCGCTGCGGGCTTTCTTTTTGGGCGGCGGCCTACAGGACTCTATTTATTTTTATAAATAAAGTTCGGACCCGCGGACTAAATAATGTCTCATTGCGTTACATTTACACGGTTAAAAGCACACTTGTAAAATCCTGTATCAAATGGCTACTGATTACGTCACCACCATTCCTCTCCATCGCTTCGTGGACGAGCTGACCGCAGGGCTCCTCCCCCGCGCAGTGAGTCGCAAATCAATAATAATCAATCAGATAGACCGGAACCTCGAGGTAGGCTCCGACGAAAACCTCCTGGCCTTCGTGCTCTGGAACCTGCTGGACAAAGCCGTCGACAGTACCCAAAGCGAATGCATCCACGTCGAATCCGTCTGTCTGGGCGACAGTACGATGATCCGCGTCCGGAATGCCGGCGTCTATTTCTATCGCAGCTGTGCCAACTGTTTCCGGCAAATGCAGGATGCCGCAGAAAAACTGGGCGGTTCGATCAGCATTGACTCCTGGGACATGAGCACGACGGTAGCGCTGACGCTGCACAAGGATCTCACCGCCGCTTGACGAATTTACCGCCGCCTCCCGCTCAAAAATAAAAGGGCTCCCGGATGGGAGCCCTTTCCATTAGCGGACAAATATTAACTTAATATCTGCTGTTGCTGTAGTTGCTGTTGCCCCTGCGTTGAAAACCGCCGCCCCTGTTGGCGCCGCCATTACCACGGTCTTCTTTGGGCTTGGCCACGGAAACGCCGATGGTCCTTCCATCAACGGAGGCGCCGTCCAGTTCCTGGATGGCTTTTTTCGCCGCCTCGTCATCGGGCATTTCGACAAACGCGAAACCGCGGGATTTGCCGGTAAACTTGTCCGTAATGACCTTGGCGGAAGAGACTTCTCCATACTCCGCAAAATAATCCTGTAAGTCTTCGTCAGTGACGTTGAAACTTAGATTCGAAATGTAAATGTTCATACAAATAACTGGTTAAGAAAATAATTAAAGACAATCTGAGTAAAAAAGCAGGGAGTAAAGACGATCAATAATTACCGGGAGGTTTGACTTAGCGGAAATATTCATTCAATTACTAATGCTGTAATCAGCTCAAATTTAACTGAGGCAAATGTACGAAAAAATCCATTATCTCCAAGTGAATTCGCAAATGATCTTCCAATTAGTAATTTGTTAACCTGACAGGGATGCATTCCGTGCAGCAGGCCGCGATCTCCTGCCGGTCAGGACGTAGAGGACGGATGCCGCTGCAGTCAACAGGACGCCGGTGACGCACACACCCGGCCAACCCGCCAGTTTCCAGGCATAGAGACCCACGGCCGATCCGAGCGAAGTGCCGATAAAGCTAACGGTCATGTACACAGTGTTCAGCCGGTTGCGCGCAGCGGGCAGCAGGGCGTAGACCCGGCTTTGGTTCGAAACATGGATGCATTGCATGGCGAGGTCCAGCAGGACGATGCCGGCTATCATTCCCGATACAGTATCCGACCAGACATAGAACAGGACGAATGACAAGCCGAGCAGGATCAGCCCGTAGCCTATCGGGATCCTCGGGTTGCGTTTGTCCGCCGATCCGCCGACCAACGGCGCCGCCAGCGCCCCGGCAGCGGCCGCCAGTCCGAAGAGCCCGATCACATGGCTGCTGAAATGAAAAGGAGATGCATGCAAATGGAGTACCATCGTCGTCCAGAACATGCCGAAAGTCGCAAAGCCAAACGCATTAATAGCCGACGCCTCGCGCAGCACGGGTTGTTCTTTCACCAGGGTCGCCAGGGTTTTCATCAACGAGCCATATGACCCGGAAAAAGCCGGTCGGCTGACGGGAAAGCTAAGCCGCATGATGACCAACAGGAGGAAGCTGATAGCAGCCGCCACACCGAACATTCCTCGCCAGCCCAGCCAGTCCCCCACGAAGCCGCTCAGTGTCCGCGACAACAGGATCCCGATGAGCAGTCCGCTCATGATGGCGCCGATCACTTTTCCCGTGCGCGCAGGGTCCGCCAGATGGGCCGCCATCGGCAGGATCAGTTGCGGTATGACCGAAGAGGCGCCAATGAATACGCAAGCGATCTCCAGACTAAGCAAGTTGGGCGACAGCGCCGCGAACAGGAGGGAGGCGACGGCAAACCCGGCCATCCAGACGATCTGGCTGCGGCGCTCGACCTTATCGCCCAGCGGGACAAAGAAAAGAAGCCCGAGCGCATAGCCGGCCTGCGTAAAAAAGGCGATCATCCCGCCCTCGCTGCCGGGAATGCGAAAACCCTGGCTGATCAGGACGAGCAGCGGCTGGCAATAATAAATATTTGCGACGATCAGTCCCGTACAGACGGCCATGATCACGATGTGGCTTTTCTTCAGTTGTCCTGTTCCAGTCTGCGACATAATGTGGTATGAATCCAGGCGGCCGCGGCCGTTCGTGGGCCGCAAAGATACAACGATGCCGCAGCCTGTGCGGCGAAAAAGGTCACTAAGTTATTTGTGCGCTTCAATGGACGGCACGATCATTCGCGATCATTCCGTGTTTGCAAAGCGACTTTGTCAAAATATTGTCAAATAATGGGTCGTTATGTGATCCGCTTTCCCTATCTTGGGGAACCAAAATTCCCTCTATGTTCCATACCAGAAAGATCGCCGTGGTCACGACCCTGCTAGCTATCGTGATCGTCGGCATGGCCGCCTTTCGTCCCCAGGACGACAAGCCGAAAAGAAACCTGAAAGTACTTCCCAAAGACATCAGTAAGGACAGCCTCGATCATGTGATGCACGGCTGGGCGCACGCGCTGGGCGTCAAATGCAATTTCTGCCACGCGCCTTCGAAGGACAGCAGCTCGCGCCGGCTGGACTTCGCCAGTGATGAGAAACCGGAAAAGAACATCGCCCGACACATGTACAAGATGGCCGGAAAAATCAACAAGAAATATTTCAGCTTCAATAAGAACGATGAGGGACTGGTCGTTCCCGCCGTCACCTGTGTCACGTGTCATCGCGGCAGCCCGCATCCGGACGAAGTGAAATAGCGATCGTTAAGGAACAGCGATACATGAAAAAGCCCCGGAAATGCCGGGGCTTTCTATATTATGCCTAAATTTATGGCCCGAAAAGGAACCATAGGCTCATACAAACAGATAATCCATGGCAAATAATTCATTCAAATTTGGTATGATCGGGCTTGGTGTGATGGGGCGCAACCTGCTCCTCAACATGGCCGATCACGGCTTTGCTGTAGTAGGCTTCGATAAAGACGCGCAAAAAGGCGCCACCCTCGAATCCTCCGCAACGCAGGGGACGACGGTCAAAGGCGTCAGCACGCTGGCCGAAATGGTCGGGCTGCTCGAGAAGCCCAGACGCATGATGATGCTCGTGCCGGCGGGCAAACCGGTAGACGACGTGCTCCACGACCTTCTGCCGCTGCTCGAGAAAGGCGATATCGTCATCGATGGCGGCAATTCGCATTATACCGACACGCTCCGACGCGTCGCTTTCATGCAGGACAAAGGATTCCATTTTATGGGAGTCGGTATTTCCGGCGGCGAGCAAGGCGCCCGTATGGGCCCGAGCATCATGCCGGGCGGCGATCCCGGGGCCTACCGTCACGTTCAGCCATTGCTCGAGGCCGTAGCGGCGAAGGTCAACGGCGTGCCCTGCGTCGCCCACCTTGGAAAGGGAGCGGCGGGCCATTATGTGAAAATGGTGCATAACGGCATTGAATATGCGATCATGCAGCTGATCAGCGAAACCTACGACCTGATGCATCGCGGCCTGGGTCTGGGCAACGACGAGCTGTATAAGGTCTATAGGAATTGGAACGAGGGCGACCTGCAGTCCTTCCTCGTGGAGATCACCCGCGATATCTTCCTGAAGGTAGACGACAAGACCGGCAACCGGCTGGTGGATATGATCCTGGATAAGGCGGGCGCGAAGGGCACCGGGAAATGGACCTCGCAGGACGCGATGGACCTGGGTCTTCCCATTCCCGCCATCGACATGGCCGTCAATATGCGCGAGATCTCCGCTTATAAGGACGAGCGCGCCCAGGCGGCCGCGCTCTATAAAACACCGTCGGCGGATATCCCCGTTCCAAAGGAAGTGTTCATCCAGCAGGTGCAGGACGCGCTCTTCTTCGGCATGATCATCAGTTATGCGCAGGGCCTGGCCATGCTGCACGTGGCTTCGAAAGAACTCGATATGCAGATCCCGCTGCAGGAGGTCGTGAAGGTCTGGCGCGGCGGCTGCATCATCCGGAGTTCGCTGCTCGAGCTTTTCTTCAAGGCCTTTCAGAAGAACCCGGCGCTCCCGAACCTGTTGCTCGAATCCGAGATCGCCCAGCTGTTGCAGGGACGGCGGCAGAACACGCGCAATGTCATCATACACGCCATCCACATGGGCTATCCCGTGGCCGGACATATGGCGGCACTCAGCTATTTCGACGCCTATCGAAGCGAACACCTGCCGACCAACCTCATCCAGGCGCAACGCGACTACTTCGGCGCGCATACCTACCAACGCATCGACGAACCGGGCATTTTTCACACGGAATGGAATAAATAGACAAAGCCGCAACAACAGCATATGCAAAACCACAAGCGACCACCCGCGTCCCTGATCTTCATCTTCGGGGGAAGCGGCGACCTGAATTTCAGAAAGCTTTCGCCAGCGCTATACAACCTCTTCATAGACGATTGGATGCCGGACAAGTTCGCTATCGTCGGCATCTCGCGCAGTCCCTACAGCGACCAGGACTACCGTAAACGGCTGCTCGACGGCATCCGGCAGTTCAGCCGCCGCAAAGGACAGGAAAACGGTCACTGGGACGAATTCTCCCAACACGTCTGCTACCTGCAGATGGACGCGGAAAAAGATGCGGAATACCAAAAGATCGCCGACCTCGTGAAGGCCAAAGAAGCCGAGATGGGAGAACATCCGAATGTGATCTTCTACCTGTCCGTCGCGCCGCAGCTGATGCCCGACATCGCGAAGAAACTGGGCGCTTTGAAGCTCTGCTCGGAAACGCCGACGACGCGGATCGTCATCGAAAAGCCGTTCGGCCACGACCTTAAAAGCGCTCACGAGCTGAATACGCTGCTCATGACCATGTTCAAGGAAGAACAGATCTACCGGATCGATCACTACCTGGGAAAGGAATCCGTGCAGAACATCCTTTCGCTCCGGTTTGCCAATGCCTTGTTCGAACCTATCTGGAACCGGCATTACATCGACCATGTACAGATCACGGCCGCCGAAACGGTCGGAGTTGAAGGACGGGGAGGATATTATGAAAATTCGGGGGCGTTGCGCGACATGGTGCAGAACCATATCCTGCAACTGATGTGCATGATCGCCATGGAAGCTCCGGTCTCCTTCGAGGCCAATGAGATCCGCAATAAAAAGGTGGACGTGCTGAATGCGATCCGCAGGATCAGCAAGGAAGAGGTCAACCAGGTCGCCGTTCGCGGTCAGTATGCAGAAGGATGGATCAAGGGCGAACAGGTCCCCGGCTACAAACAGGAAAAAAGCGTCAACCCGAATTCATCGGTCGAGACCTTTGCGGCCGTCAAATTTTATATCGACAACTGGCGCTGGCAGGACGTGCCTTTTTATGTCCGCACCGGGAAACGCATGAATCAAAAGGCAACGAATATTACGATCCAGTTCAAAACCGCGCCGAGCTATGCTTTTCCTCCCGAGGCCGCCGAGACCTGGCGCGCCAACCGGCTCACGATCAGCATACAGCCAGAAATGGAAGTGCGGCTGCGCTTCCAGGCCAAACGGGCCGGTCAATCGATGACGCTGAACCCGGTGGATATGATCTTCAGTCCCAAGGACGGCGAACACGAACCGGAAGCCTATGAGACGCTGCTGCTCGATATCATGGAGGGCAACCCCACCTTGTTCATGCGCGCCGACCAGGTAGAAGCCGCCTGGAAGATCGTCATGCCCATCCTCGAGACCTGGGAAACGCGTCCCCCGGCCGCCTTCCCGAATTACAGTCCCGACTCCTGGGGTCCCGAAGACGCCGAAGCCCTGATCGCACGGGATGGACACAATTGGATCACCATGCCACCCGCGAAGTAGCCATCAATCCTCGTTTTATGGAACTGCACCGATACAAAAACAGCGAAGCGCTGAGCGAGGCCGCCGCCGAATGGATCACGAACCACATCGCCTCTACCTTGTCGGCCAATCCGCGGTTCACGATCGCGCTTTCGGGCGGCAACACGCCGAAACGCCTGCACCAATTGCTTTCCCGGCCGCCCTACAGCGACAGGATCGACTGGTCCAGGATGCATGTCTTCTGGGGAGACGAACGGGCCGTGCCCTTCACCGACCCCCGCAACAATGCAAAAATGGCCTTCGATACGCTGCTCGATTTCGTCCCCGTTCCTGCCGGGCAGATCCATGTCATGAAGACGGACATAAAACCGGAACAGTCGGCGACGGAATACGAACGCCTGCTGCATGAATATTTCGACGGCAAGCCGACCAGCTTCGACCTGGTGCTCCTCGGTCTGGGAGATAATGCGCACACGCTGTCGCTATTCCCGGGCATGCCGGTCATACACGAGGAAAGGGCCTGGGCGCAAGCTTTTTTTCTTCCCGAGCAGGACATGTACCGGATCACGCTCACGCGGCCCATCGTGAACAAGGCTTCCGCCATTGCCTTTCTGACGGAAGGCGCCTCGAAGGCGCCGGCGTTGAAGGAGGTCCTCGAAGGGCCCTATAACCCCGACCTGTATCCCGCGCAGGTGATCAAGCCGGTGGGAGAACTGCACTGGTTCGTCGACGAAGCGGCGGCATCGGCTCTAAAATGACCGGCGGATCTGTTCCTCCGTCAGCCGGCGATCCCCATTGGTCCATATCGCGTTCGGCGGGGGGAATTCATTGACGTTGTACCCGCCGTGTGTGGCGAAATCGAACAGCGCATGAACATATCCATCGACAAGCAGCGCGCATTTTTTCCAATCTTTGGCCCATAGGACCTGCAGCCGCGAAGGACCGGCCGGGGGGGCGTCGTCGCCGTCGCGTTCGTGGATGTGGAGCGCATCCAGGATCCGCAAACCGGCCCCGTTCGGATCCTTTTCCACGGCATAGAAATAAGCGGCTTCCCCGTCGTCTTCGAAGACGACGCCAAACTGCGATTCCGGGGAGAAACTTTCCAGGAAGAGATCCTCTCCCGGCGTCCAATCCCTTTCGAGCATCAGGTATCCGTTCATACGCGCTACTTTAATCCATTCAACCAATCCACGATCCCCTGGTAGATCTTTTGCGCCACCGCCTTGCGGAAGGCCGGCCGCAAGATCTTCTTTTCGTCTTCCGGGTTACTGAGGAACGCCACCTCGCACAGCGCGTTGGGATAATCCGTCGGTCCGCTGAGCGAGAAATTGAAACCGCCCACGTTCCCGTATTCCTTCAAACCGAGTGTGAGCATCCTGTTCAATATCGCCATGCTCAATGGACGAAAACCGATATAGCGATAATAGGTGCTGGTGCCCTGGACGGTGTCGATCGAAGAGGAGTTGAGATGGATGCTGACCAGCAGGTGCGGATCGAACTGTTTCAGCATGCCGATACGTTCCGGCATGCTGAGCGTCGTATCCTTTGTACGCGTCATAAAGATATTTTTCACGCCTGCGGCCCTGAGCACCTTCCGGAGCTGTTCGGCGATCAGCAGCGTATATTCCTTTTCCAGCACCTTGCTATTTAAGCCGGTGGCGCCCTGGTTCTCGCCCCCATGCCCCGCATCGATCGCGATCCGCAGCCGCTTGATGTCGAGCGGAGGCTGACGGCGGATACGGATCAGCAGATGACGGCCGATACTATCGTAGGAGATAGCGTAGCCCCAGTGCTGCGGATGTTTCAGCTGGATGTAGATCCGGAAGACATCGTCTTCCACCTGCTCGTACCAGGTATTTCTGATCTCTTTGGCGGTGCGCAGCTGCGTGATCCAGTTGGTGTTGCTCGTTACGCCGAAGACGTCTACGGCCACGCGCGAAGGATCGAGCAGCTGCCAGCTGCGATAGGGGTACCGGTCGTCGAGCGCCAGTTGCACATAATCCGAAGCCGTATCTCCGAATACTTTCATGCTGCCCGTGAGATGCGGATTGTGGACGACCGGCCGGTTGGGCAGTTTTGCCAACAGCATTAGGCTTGTTTTCGCGATATAAGCATAGTGCAGCGTGGAGAGCCTGACCTTATAGTCGGTGTTGAAGCTGTCGACGACCCTCACCAGGATATTGGAATCCAAAAAACCGATCTTGGCGCCGCCGAGCCGGTCATCCCCGATGCCGTATTCCATGAAAGGAAGCTGTCCGGTCGTCCGCGCCATCCAGATGCTGTCTTGCGCATGGCCAGCCAGCGCGTGCAGGAAAATCAGGATAAAGAGGGCGGCGCCCGGCAAAGAGCGCCGCCGTTGTTCATGTGTGACCCGCAAACTCATAGGGGATATTTGTTGTCGTTGATCAAACGAGCGGCGATCCTGCGTCGGGCTGCCTTGCTGTCGAACGGTTCCGTCTTCGTGAACCGTTTCAGGCCCAACAACAGCATGCGTTGCTCGTCTCCTTCGGCAAATGCATTGATAGCGTCCTTACCGGACTTGTTGATACGATCGGCTGCATCATACAGGAAAGTACGCATGATGTCGAGCTCGAACGCCGCGCCTTCCAAGCCTCTTTGATCGGCCAGTTTCCAGGCCCGCAGCAACGCGCTCTCGGCGACGAAGGTCAGGATGGCCATGTCGGCGATATTCATGAGGATCTCCTGCTCGCTCTCCAGCCTCGTCATCAACCGCTGTACCGCCGCGCCCGCCGTCATGAGGACCGCCTTCTTGAACTGCTGGACGATCTTTTTCTCCTTTGCAAACGGCGTATCGTCGCCTGCGCCGAAATCCGGAATGCTCATCAGCTCCTTCGAAACCGCCATGGCGGCTCCCATGATATCCAGCCTGCCTTTCATGGCCCGTTTGAGCACCATGTCCACGGTCAACAGACGGTTGATCTCGTTGGTCCCTTCGTATATCCGGTTGATCCGGCTGTCCCGGTAGGCTTTCGAAATGAGATATTCATCGCTGAACCCGTTGCCGCCATGGATCTGCACGCCTTCATCGACCACGAAGTCGAGCATTTCACTGCCATAGACTTTCAGGATGGCGCACTCGACGGCATATTCTTCGGCGGCGCCCAACAGCGATTCGTTAAACGGCTTGCCTTCGGCTGTCAGCCCGATCTCCTTGTCGTCGATGAATTTGGTGGTGCGGTACATCGCGCTTTCCGCCGTCCACATGCGAATCGCCATCTCGGCTATCTTATGCTGTATCGCCCCAAAGCGGGCGATGGGGGTTTTAAACTGCTCGCGGGTATTCGCATATTCGATCGAAGTCGTCGCCGCCCGCTTTGCCCCGCCCAGCGCCGCAGCACACAATTTCAGACGGCCGATATTGAGGATATTGAACGCAATGATGTGGCCCTTGCCGATCTCCCCCAGCAGGTTCTCTGCCGGCACTTTACAATCCTGGAAATACAATTGAACGGTGGAAGAACCCTTGATGCCCATCTTATGTTCCTCCGGGCCCTGCGTGAAACCTTCGAAACCCCGCTCCACGATAAAGGCGGAGAATTTGTCCCCGTCCACCTTGGCAAAGACCGTATAGACGTCGGCGAAACCGCCGTTCGTGATCCAGCATTTCTGCCCGTTGAGCAGGTAGTATTTGCCGTCGGCAGTCAGCTTTGCGGTCGTTTTGGCGCCGAGCGCGTCGCTGCCACTATTGGGCTCAGTCAGCCCGTAAGAGCCCTTCCATTCACCGCTGGCCAGTTTCGGAATATATTTCTGCTTTTGCGCGGGCGTGCCGAAATAAAGGATGGGCAATGTCCCGATGCCGGTATGCGCGGACACGCCCACCGAGAACGAGAACCCGCCTCCCAATCCTTCATTGACCAGCGTCGATGTGATAAAGTCCTTTCCCAGACCGCCGTATTCCTCGGGGATCGAAGCCCCGAGCAAACCCTGTTCGCCCGCTTTTGCGATCAGCGATGGCATGAGCCCAGGCTCCAGCTTGTCGATCCGGTCGATGATCGGAAGGACCTCGGTGTCCAGGAACGCGGCGCACATGTCTTTGACCATTCGTTGTTCTTCGTTGAAGTCTTCGGGAATGAAGGTGTCGAAAGGAGAGCTTTCTTTTATCAGCCATTCGGCCCCCCTGAGGGCCTGCGCTTTACCGGTTGACGTGCTCATAGATAATCGTTTTTTATGAAAGATAGGTAGTCATCTATCGAAGATTGTCGTATACCACCTGTAACACTTCCTTGCAGATCTCAATCCGGTCGGCGGGTACGCCTTCCAGCGCTTCGTTCAACGTGGCCTCGGCCAGTTGCATCGTTTCCTCCTGGAGCCGCTGCGCCTGACGGGTGAGGTAGATCAGGTTGATGCGCCTGTCGTCTTCCGACGGTACACGTCTGACGAGCTGTTGCTTTTCCAGGTTATCTACCAGCCGGGTGATGCTGGGCTTGTCCCGAAAGGTAGCGCTGCACAGTTCCTGCTGGCTCTTGCCATCTTCTTTCCAAAGATGGTACAGCACGCTCCATTGTTCAATCGTGATCTTCAAACCCGCCGCATTGAACCTTTTTTGCAGATTTCGGGCGATCGCCGTGCTGGCCTTGCCGGTGATAAAACTGTAAAGCTCCCCCTTCCTGAATTGGTTGTTTGGCATACGGTTAGTTAAACAACTAAATAAAAGTACACATTTTTTTGCCGGTTTCGAAAAAATGCCCGCTTTTTTTTCTCATTGCCCGGCATCGGTCGGGGACGCCGGATCTCCGTACATTTAGCCTTCAAAGGCCCTCATGTCCGATCATTTTCTTTCTTTCCGGTCTTCGCGTTTTCATTATTCGCTTTGGGGAACCGGCCACCGGGTCCTGTTCGCGTTCCATGGGTATGGGGAAAGCGCTGCTTCTTTCGGTTTTCTCGCAGCGGCGATCGGACAGGATTTTACGATCGTCGCCGTCGATCTGCCTTTTCACGGGCAAACGGAATGGAACGAGGGACTTTTTTTCGCGCCCGCAGACCTTTTGAAGCTGCTGCAACAGATCGCCGCAGGACTGGCTGATCGAAGCGCCGACTGGTGGCTCCTCGGCTATAGCATGGGAGGCAGGGTGGCCCTGGAACTCTTCGGGCTGGCGCCGGGAAAGGTTCGGCGCCTGGTGTTGCTGGCCCCCGACGGGATCCGGGTAAATCCCTGGTACTGGCTGGCCACGCGACCCAGCTGGGGAAACCATCTTTTTCGCCTCACCATGCAAAAACCCGGATGGTTCTTTTTTCTGCTGCGCGCGGCCAACCGGTTTGGACTCGTCAACCCAAGCGTATACAAATTCACAGTGCATTATATCGACGACACGCATGCGCGCCGGCTGTTGTACACCCGCTGGTCGGTGATGCGGGGCTTCCGGCCCGATCTGCGGAAGATCGCCGCGCTTGTCCGCGGCCATCGGACACCGGTGCAGCTGCTCTATGGACGCTATGACCGCATCATCCAATCGCGGCGAGGCGCATCATTCGAACGGCGGTGCGCCCCGTACTGCAAAATGACGATCCTTCCGGGAGGACACCAGCTCCTGCAGCCTAAATTCATGGAAGTCGTCGTTTCCGCTTTATATTTACCGATCATTTGATTCGTATGGGCTTCGCCTTCCCGATCTGTTTGCTTTTTCTCGTTTATGCCGGTTTGATCTTCGTGTACCGGAGGAACTGGAAGGCCGTCCCGGGCTTCGAACCCGGCACCCGAATGCCCAGGACCATGATCTCGGTACTGATCCCCGCGCGGAACGAAGAAAAGAATATCTCGCATTGTCTTGTTTCGCTGGACGGCCAGTCGTATCCGCACGATCGTTTCGAGGTCCTTGTGCTCGACGACCATTCTACCGACGGCACCGTCCAGGCCGTACGATCCTTTGCCGGTGATCTTCGTTTACGCTGTATACCGATGGCCGATCAGCCGGCGCCGGCAACTACCAGGGCGTTCAAAAAGTTCGCTATCGACACCGGCGTCCGGGCCGCGGCGGGAGAGCTCATCGTCGCGACGGATGCGGATTGTCTCTTTGAACCGGACTGGCTGCTGACCATGGCTGCATTTTATGAAGAGAAGAACGCGAAATTCATCGCTGCGCCGGTTCGCATCGCCGCAGAAGGACGGGCCGCGCGGGGGTTGCTGGGCATCTTTCAGACACTCGATTTCATCACCCTGCAAGGGATCACCGGCGCTTCGGTGCATGCCCGGATGCATTCCATGTGCAACGGGGCCAATCTCGCTTATTCCGCAAAGGCGTTCGAAGAAGCGGAAGGGTTTAAAGGTATCGACGACATCCCGTCCGGCGACGACCTGCTCCTGATGCATAAGATCGCACGGCTGCATCCCGACAAAGTCTTTTACCTGAAGAGCCGGAGGACGATCGTTACGACCGGCCCGGCGTCGGGCTGGACAGCTTTTCTCCATCAGCGGATCCGCTGGGCCAGCAAGGCCGACCGTTACGAAGACAAACGCATCTTCTGGGTGCTTTTGCTGGTATATATCGTCAACCTGATGCTGGCGGTCCTGCTTGCCGCCGCCCTTTTCGATCGCAGGTGGGCCTGGCTCTTCCTGATCCTGCTGGTGTTGAAGACGGCAGTGGAATATCCATTCGTGCGCGATGTCGCGGGTTTTTTTGGCCAGCGACGATTGATGGTTTATTTTCCCTTGCTGCAGCCGCTGCACATCCTTTATACGATCGTTGTCGGCTGGTTGGGCAAATTCGGCAGCTATGACTGGAAAGACAGAAAAATAAACAAATGAATGGGAACCGCCACCTGGTAAAACGCCTGTTACGCAATAAGGGAACGCTTTTCGGGTTGATCGTCATCGGCGCGTCGATCTTTGTGGCGATAACGGCCTATTTCATCGCACCCGATGCGTCACCCGATGCCAACCGGATCATCGTCGAGATCGGTGGACGAAAACCCGGCTTCCGGCAACGCTTCCTGCTCGTTAAGAAACAGGAACAGCCCGCCCCCGTTTCCTTTTTTAACCGCCTCCTGTACGGCCGCGAAGACCGGTTCGATTATATTCCGATCAATGCCTTCAGTATGAAAGGGGACAGTATCGTCGTGGAAAAATTCGTGGATGAAGACGTCGGGGAACGACGGAGCTATCCGGTGTCCGTGGCAGCCGATCTGTTGTCTCCGGAGCGGCAGAGCGGCAATCCGCCGGTATTCTCCCCGCGCGTGGTCACGCGGCATTTCTGGCTCGGAACCGACAAATACGGGCGCGATATCCTCAGCCGCCTGCTCATCGGTGTCAGGGTCAGCCTGGCCGTGGGCATGGTGACCGTGCTGCTGTCGCTCAGCGTCGGGGTTTTGCTGGGCGCCCTGGCGGGCTATTTCGGCGGGCGTGTCGACGAGATCATCCTCTGGCTCGTGAACGTGGTGTGGAGCATCCCCACACTGCTGCTGGTTTTTGCGATCATGCTTGTACTCGGGAAGGGCTTCTGGCAGGTTTTCGTGGCCATCGGTCTCACGCTCTGGGTCAATGTCGCGCGCATCGTCCGCGGCCAGGTGCTGGCCGTTCGCGAACGGGAATATGTGGAGGCTGCGAAGGCGCTCGGCTATTCGCATAGCCGCATCCTGTTTCGCCATGTCCTGCCCAATGTGATGGGCCCGGTGTGGGTGGTTTCCGCTTCGAATTTTGCCTCGGCGATCGTCATCGAGGCCGGCCTCAGCTTCCTTGGCGTAGGCGTGCAACCGCCGCAACCCAGCTGGGGGCTGATGATAAAGGAGAACTATAATTTTATCATCACGCACAATCCCATGCTGGCGCTCGCGCCCGGCCTGGCGATCATGGCGCTCGTACTGGCGTTCAATCTGCTGGGGAATGGTCTGCGCGACGTGCTCGATGTGCGCATGTAGATGTGTGTTACCGCTATCGTAGCGCGACGCCGGCGTTATTCTTTGAAGACCTGCACATTCCTGCTGAAACTTTCGTCGAGCGAGATGAAGGTCTCGGTCCGCTCGATGCCCTTTATCTTTTGCAGCTCATCATGCAGCACGAATCGCAGTTGGTTGATGTCCTTGCAGACGATCTCTGCAAACATGCTATAGTTGCCTGTAGTATAATTGAGACGGACGATTTCGGGTATCTTGGCCAGCTCGCGCGCGACGCTGTCGTAGAGCGAACTTTTTTCGAGGTAGATGCCGATAAAAGCGATGACGTCGTATCCCAGCTGTTTCAGGTCCACGTGCAATTTTGTACCTTTGACCACAGCCAATTCCTGTAACTTTTTGATCCGGACGTGGATCGTGCCCCCGGAAACAAATAGTTTTTTCCCAAGCTCGGCATAGGATATCTCTGCGTTTTCCATCATTTCATGAATGATCTGCAGATCTAATTTGTCGAGATTCAATTTGGCAGCCATCTGGATTACTGTTTTTTGACGTTTTCTATACTATACTGCAAATATTTGAATAAATTTGAAAATACAAAAATTTTTATTCAAAAACTACCAAAGATTTCCCGATTTCTTTAATTTTGCTTCAACAGCGGCGGCGGAGCCCTCCGAAGCGTTTCCGATCAGCCGTCCAGTTCTTTACTATTGTGGAGTGATGAAACTTGGCAGACATGCCCTCTTGTCTCGGGGGTGGGGAAGCCGGGATAAACATAGTGTAATGCCGGATCCGACTACCATCGGGCTCGACTGGGGTTGACCACCACAACATTGCGCTATCGCCAACCGCCCCGTGGAGGTTCGAATCCTCCCTCTACAGCAAAAGCAATTCATGCCCCGCCTTCGGCGGGGCTTTTTTCATTCTCATCCAGGGAAAGAGCAGATAGCCGCCGGTGATGCCCCGCCCCGTCCGCATGCGGGGCCTTTTCATTATTTTTGTGCCTTATGGGCCACAAGAAACTGATCCGTTTTCAAGCCATCGGGGGCTTCCCGAACGTCCTCCAGTACCCGGATGGGATGCAGGGTCGCTGGGCGGAGTTTTTCGGAAACGACCATCCGTTGACACTCGAGCTGGCCTGCGGCAAGGGCGAGTACACGGTAGGACTGGCCAGGATGTATCCCGACCGCAATTTTCTCGGCGTCGATCTGAAAGGCAACCGCATCTATATCGGCGCAAAGAAATGCCTCGAAGAAAAGATCGCGAACGCCGCTTTTCTCCGCACCCAGATCGACCAGATCGCTTCCTATTTCCGGCAGGATGAAGTCAGCGAGATCTGGCTCACGTTCCCCGATCCGCAGCTGCGCCGGTCCAGGGCGCGCAAACGGCTCACGCATCCCAAATTCCTGCGGTTATACCAGCAGCTACTCGTTCCCGGAGGGCTGATCCGCCTGAAGACCGATTCCCCCGTTTTGTACAACTTTACCAAATGGGTGATCGAGCTCGCGGGGCTTGGGCTCCTGGAAGCGTCGGAAGATATTCACGGCAGCGGCGATCCCATCAGGGAGGAACTGAAGATCACCACTCACTACGAAGGGCTGGATATCGCACGCAGCAAACGGGTGCATTATCTCTGTTTTGCGCTTCCCGGCGGTCCCCTGCCCGATATCGATGCAGTCTTGCACCAGCGGTTGATGGAGATGGAGAAAGGAGAGGAACCGGTCGTTACGGCCGATTGGAACGATCATTTATGCAATCAATGAGGGAGGGGATCGATTTTTACTACAACGAACAGGGCTGGATGGTCCTGACCGGAAAACATTTGCTGGAGAGAGGCTATTGCTGCGGCAACGGTTGCCGGCATTGCCCTTATGGGTATGAGAATGTACCCGAACCGCTGCGTTCCGAATTGCTGGCAAAACGCAAACCACATGGCAACACCCCGGAAGAAAAATAAGCACTCGGGCAAGTCCGCGAAGTCGCGGATCGCCCCCAAAAAGAAGACGCCGGCGAAAAAAACCGGGCGCCGCCTCCCGGCACGCGAAAAACTCGCGGCAGTCAACCCTTCGGGGGAAGTGGACAATTCGTTTTTCGATCTCGTTTACGAGGTCGCTCGCCAGATCCCGCGCGGCCGCGTCACTTCCTACGGTGCGATCGGCGCCGCCCTAGGCGCCCGGTCATCCGCGCGTATGGTAGGATGGGCCATGAATGCCTGTCACCACGCCAAAAAACCGGTACCGGCCCATCGGGTCGTCAACCATGCGGGTCTGCTCACGGGCAGACATCATTTCAACCCGCCGGAAAGAATGCAGCGATTGCTGGAACGCGAAGGTGTCGCCGTGAAAAACGATAAAGTGGTGGATTTCGCCCGGCTCTTTTGGGACCCCTCGAAGGAACTGTAATACGGCGCCGGCTCCGCCGGCGTCATGTCGTCCATTAATAATACGGGCTGATCAGCACATAGACCGCGACCCCGGAAACGGCGACGTAGAACCATACCGGCCAGGTGATCCGCGCCAACCGGCGATGCCGGTCGAACCGCTCCTGGTACGCTCGCTGAAGCGTGAACAGCACCAGCGGCAGGATCACCGCCGACAAGACGATATGGGTCGACAGGATCGCATAATAAACATATCGCATCGATCCGGCCTGCATCTTTTCTGCCGCGCTAAGCAGGCCGTCGTGATTCAGATCGCCATACCGCACCGAAGGATTGGAAGCATGATAGATCACATAGGAAACGAGGAAGATCGCGCTGAGCGTTACAGCCGTCCAGTTTGTGCGTTTGTGCGCCAGGACCTGGCCACGACGGATGAAATAGAGGCTCAACAACAGAAGGATGGCAGTGGTCGAGTTCAGGATCGCATGGAACAACGGCAACGCATGGGTGTTGAATCCCAGCTGGAGTTTCGTTCCCGGCGCCAGCAGCAAAAAGGCAACCGCGGCGGGGATGGCTACTGAAACCACAACGATCGCCCTGGTGAAATTGACCGGCCGTGCGGGCCCCGGGGAGATCTGCTGCTTCATCGGTTTGCGTTGAATTTCGGTTTCCGGCTGAAATAGACGACGCCAAGCGCGATAAGGACCATGATCACGACGATCGGCACCATCAATGGCCGCAGTTCGTTGAAAATCATCGACTTCCGGTTCTTGTCCTTTTCCAGCATGATGAACACAATGTCATCCGCGAGTCTGGCCACGGCCGCCGTGTCGGTCCCGTGATAATAGCCGCGGATCACCCTGTTCTTGTCGAGCAGCGCGATGTAATCGGTATGGACGAAATTCGAATCGACGCTGACGCTGTCCTGCAAGCCCAGCTTCAATTCCTTGAGCGCAAAATCGTAGATGGTCTTTTTTGGGCCCGTCAGCATCCACCAGACGTCGGAGTTGACGCCATAGTGATCCGCATATTTCTTCAGGACGGGCGGCGGATCGTGCGCGGGGTCCACCGTCATCGAAACGAACTGGACAAAACTGGTGTCGACCCCTTTCATGTCGTCCCTGAGCTTGAGCGCGTCCTGGAGATGACGCAGGTTGCGTGTCAATATCGGACAGATGCTCGCACAATGCGTAAAGAAGAAATCGATGATGATGACCTTTCCTTTCAGCTGATCGAGCGAGACGGTGTCGCCTAATTGGTTCTCCAGGGTGATATTGGCCACCCTATGCCAGATGGTATCGTTGAACTCTTTCCCATCCTTCATCCGCGTTACGACGCTGTCCGGAAAGAAATGTCGCGGCATCACAACCCCGTACTGGCTCGCTATTCCGTAAAAGACCAGCGGCATGATCACCGCAATACAGATCGCCAACCAACCCTTTTTACTCATGATAGGTGCAAAGCTACAATAAAAGGGGCCCGATGGGCCCCTTTTCGTTCACAAGATTTTGTTATTGCGGTGTTCCCGGCTTCTGCGCCGGCGGAGCCGCATGTTCGCCTTCCGGAGCCGGTACCACCTTATGGCTCTGTTCGACATGGTAGGGGTCATAGCGGTTGCGAAGATTGCGGAAGGAATTGCCGTCGATCAGGAAGGCAAGCGCGAACCAGATGAACAGACAGGCGGGCACCGCGACCGACATGATCAGGTTTTTGATCTCATGCCGGAGATGCATGAATTCGGCAATGATATAGAACGCCTTGGCCAGGGTGAGGATCAGGTAAATACCGTTCAGCACATATTTCGGCGGGAACGGATGGCCGGCCTCCTCGAGTTTCATGTGGATGGTAGCAAGCGTCAACTCGACCAACGTGATGCCCAGCAGCACCCAGAAGGTCCGCCAGATCGGTTTGGTATCGAAATGGGCGTGTGCGTTATCGTGCGTCGGTTGTTCCGTGGATGGAGAAGACATATAATTATTTTAATGGATTAGAGTAGATAAAAGCAGGTGAAGACGAATACCCATACCAGGTCCACAAAGTGCCAGTAGAGACCCGCCTTTTCGATCATCAGGTAGTGACCCCGTTTCTCAAAATCCCCCCGGAGGTTCTTGATCAGCATGATCACATTTACCACAACGCCCGAGAAGACGTGGAATCCGTGAAAACCGGTGATCGTGAAAAAGAAGTTCGTGAAGTTCGTGGAGGCCAGCGTCCCGTCCGCATTCCGGAATGGATTGCGACCCCACCAGGCGCCTTCGCTATGCAGGTGGGTCCACTCCCAGGCCTGACAGCTCAGAAAAGCGAGACCGCCGATGATGGTCAGGATCATGTAGAAGGTCACTTTTTTCCTGTCGCCGTTATGCCCTGCCGCTACGGCAAGGACCATCGTCACCGAGCTCATGATCAGGATGAACGTCATAAGGCTCACGAATACCAGTGGAAGCGATATCCCTTCGAAACCGGGAAATGCCTTGAACGCTTCGTTCGGGTCGGGCCAGCCATTGCTGGAAAAGCGGATCGTGCCGTAGGAGATCAGAAAAGCGCCGAACGTAAAAGCATCGCTCATCAGGAAATACCACATCATCAGTTTGCCATACTCCACGTTGTAAGGGCTCCTGCCGCCGCCCCACCATTTCGTTCCTGCCGGTACTGCTTGTGCCATAGTACTTTAATTGGTTACAAAGTTATTTAACAAGTTTGATCTTACTTTATTGCGATAAAGAAAATGAACAAATAGATCCAGAGCAGGTCTACGAAATGCCAGTAGGTGCTCATCACTTCCACCGGAATACTGTTGTAGCTGCGGATCCGCGGCATAAACGCCCTGGCAACCATCACCACCAGCGCTACGATGCCCCCCAATACGTGGATCGCGTGCAATCCGGCGATGATGTACAGGAACTGCCCCCCGCCGGAACCATGGAAGGTGACACCCGTATCCCAGATCTGACGGAAGCCCTTCCATTGCAACAACACGAACACGATACCCAGGACGGCCGTGGTGGTCAGCAGGTTGCGGTACCGCAACATCTCGCGCTCCTTGAAAGCCTTCAGCGCCATCTGGACCGTAAGGCTGCTGGTCAGGATCACCGCGGTCGAATAATAGAACACCCTCGGTATCCAGAACGATGTCCAGCCCGGCTGGTCCCTTTTCACGACATACGCGCTGGTCAACCCGGCAAACATCATGATAATGCTACCCAGCGCCACCCATAAAGTGAATTTATGGGGATGTATTTTCTTTCGTTGCTCGTTCACAATTTCCATATATTTTTCCTTCTCACGTTTCCAACCGCGCCGCGCGCTCATCCGCGCGAAGCGCAAATATTGATTCTCAGGTCTTATTCGCCAGCAGCGACAGCAGCACCACTGGTACAGGAGCCGGCGGAGCCGGCTCGCCCGAAGGGCAATCATTAGCTTCAGGTCTTATTCGCCAGCAGCGACAGCAGCACCACTGGTAAATAAATATAGCTGCCGAACATTACCCTGCGCGCCGCTTTCGCCGTCATCTCGCGGTACAGCCGGACGCATTGCAGCACCATTCCCAGGTTGGCCACCAGTACGATCACCAGGCTCACCATGCCACTCATGCCGACCAGGTACGGCAGCGTTCCGACAGGTATCAGCACCAGCGAATACATGACCGCCTGTATCGCCGAATATTTGGTCGGCCCTTCATTCGACGGCAGCAGCTTGAAACCCGCCGCCGTATAGTCCTTGTGCGCGATCCAGGCGATCGCCCAGAAGTGCGGAAACTGCCAGAAGAACTGCAACGCGAAGAGGACCCAGCCGCCCGCGCTCAGACTATCGTTCCCCGCCGCCCAGCCGATCAGACATGGCAAACTCCCCGGCACGGCGCCCAACAGCACGGATATCGAACTGACCTTCTTCAGCGGCGTATAGACGAAGGCATACAGAAAGAGACTGAATGCCGCAAGTGCCGCCGACAGGAAGTTGAAATGCCAGAGGATGAGGACACCGCCGATCCCGGCCAGCATCGCAAAGGTCCATGCCTCCTGCGCGCTCATACGGCCCGACGCCACCGGCCGCTTTGCGGTCCGTTTCATCAGGGCATCCGTATCTTTTTCCACGATCTGGTTGATCGCATTGGCGCTTCCCGTCACTAGCATCCCGCCGAGAAAGAAAAGCCCGATCGCCGCCCAGTCATATTCCTTTACTTTCGGCGCCAGCAAATAGCTGATCAAGGCAGAGAACACAACCATGAAGCTTAGGTTGAACTTGATCAGCAGCTTGTAATCCTGCAGTTTGCCGGCAAAATTTAAAGAACTGTTTTGCTTCATCAGTGCGCACTTTCATTGCTGCCCAGGGGTTCTGTCTGGGGAATGAAATCTCTGCCATCCTTCGCATAATCATAAGGCCAACGGTGGACTTCCGGGATCTCACCGGGCCAGTTGCCATGCCCGGGACGGATCGGGGTAGTCCATTCCAGCGTCGTCGCGCCCCAGGGGTTCCTGGTCATTACCCTTCTTCCCTTGAAGATCGAATAAAAGAAATTGAAGACGAACAACAGCTGGACCGCGAAAGTGATGATGGCCACGGTCGAAATGAACCGGTTCAGATCGGCAAACTGATTGAAAGAGATCCAGTTGGTATAGTCCATATAACGGCGCGGCATCCCGGCCAGGCCTTCATAGTGCATCGGCCAGAAGATCAGGTACGCGCCCGCCAGCGTCACCCAGAAGTGGATATAGCCCAGTGTCGGGTTCATATACCTTCCGTACATCTTGGGGAACCAGTGATAGATGCCGGCAAACATGCCGAGCACGCCGGATACGCCCATAACGATATGGAAGTGAGCAATGACAAAATAGGTATCGTGCAGCTGGATGTCCAGCGTGGAGTTACCGAGGAAGATACCGGTCAGGCCCCCCGAGATGAAGGTGCTGACGAACCCGATGGCGAACAGCATGGCCGGCGTGAACCGGATATTCCCTCGCCACAACGTCGTCAGCCAGTTGAACACCTTGATGGCCGAGGGGACGGCGATCAGCAGGGTCAGCAGCACGAAGACCGAACCGAGGAAAGGATTGAGACCGGTCACGAACATGTGGTGCGCCCATACCAGGAAGGCGAGAATGGCGATCGCAAACAGCGAACCGACCATGGCCATGTACCCGAAAATGGGTTTGCGCGCATTGACCGACAATACTTCGGAGACAAGCCCCATCGCCGGCAGGATAATGATATATACCTCGGGGTGACCCAGGAACCAGAACAAGTGCTGATAAAGGATCGCGCTTCCGCCTTCATTCGGCAGCGCCTTGTTGGTCTCGGTCAGGAAAATATCGGAGAGATAAAAACTGGTGCCCGCGTGCCGGTCGAACAACAGCAGGATAAAGCCAGACAGCAGCACGGGGAAAGACAATACCCCGAGTATCGCGGTAAAGAACAACGCCCAGACGGTCAGCGGCAAGCGTGTCATGCTCATGCCCTTCGTCCGCATGTTCAGCACGGTGGAAATATAGTTGAGACCGCCCAGCAGCGAAGAGACAACAAACAATGCCATCGAGATCAGCCAGAAGTCCATCCCCGCCTTGGACCCGTCGCTGGCGTCGCCCAGCGCGCTCAACGGAACGTAGGACGTCCATCCGCCGCTGGCAGGACCCGTTTCGATGAACAGCGAAGAGAACATGACGATGCTGGCGGAGAAGAAGAACCAGTACGACAGCATGTTGAGGAAGGGCGAGGCCATATCCCTGGCGCCGATCTGCAGCGGAATGAGGAAATTCGCAAAGGTGCCGCTCAAACCGCCCGTCAGCACGAAGAATACCAGAATCGTCCCGTGCATCGTGATCAGCGCATAGTAAAACTCGGGTTGGATCTGTCCGCCCTTGGCCCACTTACTGCCCAACAGGTCTTCGAGGATCTTGAAATGAGCGTCCGGATAGCCCAGTTGCAACCGGAAGAGGACCGACATTAATCCGCCGATGATCGCCCATATCATACCAGTGATCAGGAACTGCTTGCAGATCATCTTGTGATCCTGGCTGAACACGTATT
>DASZYU010000056.1:0-3565 GCA_035545215.1 Puia sp. | reverse complement strand
CGCCGAACGCCGCGAGGGATTTGGCGAACAGCATAAGGATCCATTCCCCTGCCGCGAGCCACCGGCCGAACACCGCAAGGGTTAAATTGTTATCAGCATAGTGACGATCAACGAACAACAGGATGAGATCATTGCCGATTTCGAACTATTCGGCGACTGGATGGATAAATACGAGTATATTATCCAGCTGGGGAAGGAACTGCCGTTGATTGAAGACCGGTACAAAGTGGACGCCAACCTGATCCGCGGTTGTCAGTCCCGGGTCTGGCTGCACGCGGACTATCGGGATGGCCGGCTCTACTTCACTGCGGACAGCGACGCGGTCATCACGAAGGGACTGGTCAGTCTCGTCATCAAGGTCCTCTCCGGGCATACCCCGAAAGAAATTGCCGATGCCGACGTCTATTTCATCGACACCATCGGGCTGCGCAGCCATCTTTCCCCGACACGCTCGAATGGCCTGCTGTCGATGTTGAAACAAATCAAGTTATACGCCCTGGCTTTCCAGAGCAAAAACCTGCAGTCATGAGCGACACCGATTCGCAAATACCGCACCAGCCCGCGCCGGATGCGCCCCGTACGCTCCGCGATGACATCGAAGCCGAACTGCGGACCGTGTTCGATCCCGAGATCCCCGTCAATATTTTCGATCTGGGCCTGGTGTACGACATCAAGGTCGGCGACAACGGCGCCATCAAGATCACCATGACACTCACCGCGCCGGCCTGTCCCGTGGCCGGGGAGATCGTCCGCGAGGTGCAGGAGAAGGTGGAAGCCCTGCCGGGCGTATTGGACTGTCATGTTCAGCTGACCTTCGATCCGCCCTGGACGAGGGACATGATGAGCGAAGAAGCCAAACTGGAGCTGGGTTTTTTGTGAGCGCGGCGCCCGCTGCTGCGGACCTGTTTTCGCTCTGCGCACACCGCACTCGCCAGTGCCTTGGCAGGCTATGAGCGCGCCCGTTTTGAGATTAACTGTCAATCGGACATTTCCGAAAACGATTGCGTAGATTTCACCCGAAAAGCAGGATGCAGCAGGATAGTTGCGCATCCCGCTTTTTTTATTTTTATATCGTTGGATCAAACGATTTCTTGCCATGACTGACTGCTGTTCGGCATCATCCCAGGACTCCTATATTCCATCTCTTTGCATTCAGGACTGGCAGGTCATTCCAACTTCTTTTCATCAACTAAATAACTTGCCGTCATGAAATTTTTCCCTCCAAAAAAAAGGTTGATTCATCCGCCGCTGGCCTGGTTTTTGGCAGTGCTGTTCCTCGCAGGCCCGGTCCTGGCGCAGGGTCAAAAAGAGCCCGTCATGCTCGTCACAGGTAAAGTGCTGGATGATGCCGGTCAGCCCGTCGCCGGGGCCAGTGTCACGATCAAGGGTTCCAGGACCGCCGTTACCGCAGGTGCCGATGGCCAGTTCTCGATCAGGGCTGCAAAGCGTTCGGTCCTCGTCATTTCGTACATCGGTTTCCAGGACAAGGACGTTCCGGTCACCACCGCAAACCTCGGCTCCATTTCGATGGCAAAGACCGATAAATCGATGGAAGACGTGGTTGTCATCGGGTACGGTACGCAAAAACGGCAGAACGTCACGGCCGCCGTCGCTACGATGGATACGAAGACACTCAGCGAAAAGCCCATCACGCGTATCGACCAGGCCATGATCGGACAGATGCCCGGAGTCACGATCCGGCAACAGACGGGCATGCCCGGTTCCGGATTCAGCGTCCTGGTGCGCGGCAACGGCAGCATCTCCGCGGGCTCCGAACCGCTGTACGTCATCGACGGTTTCCCGCTGGATATCACCAGCCAGAACACGGCCGGCGGTTTCTCCAATGGCAACCCGCTGAACAACCTGAATCCCGACGATATCGAAAGCATACAGGTGTTGAAAGATGCCGCTGCCGGCGCGATCTACGGTTCGCGTGCCGCCAATGGCGTCGTCCTCATCACGACCAAACGCGGGCAGATCGGCAAGGCCCGCATCACGGGGACCGCCAACGCCGGCATCAGCCAGGCTTCGAGGAAGGCAGACCTGCTCAGCGCAGAGGATTGGGTCCGCCTGGCGACCGATCTGGAGAACTATAAATGGGTCAATTCCGGGACCGGCCGGACGGCAGACCAATCGCTGGATCAACGCCGCGCGATCCTCGGTCTCTCCCCGGCCGCCTACAATACCACTTACATGTGGGACGCGCGCTGGTACGAACCCGGCCATCCCGGTCTCGAATACGTCGACTGGCAGGATTCCGCATTCCGGACGGCGCCCTTCCAGAACTACGAGCTCAGCGTCAGCGGCGGTAACGAGTCGGTCCGCTATTTCGTTTCGGGCAACTACCTCAACCAGGCGGGGGTATTGCTGAACACCGGCTACACGAACTATAGCGCGCGCGCGAATGTCGAGGTCAACGCGGCCAAACGGATCAAGCTCGGTTTCAATATCGCGCCGAGCTATTCGGTCACGCAGGCGCCTTCGGCCGAAGGCAAGGATAACCAACTGGCCCACCTGTATAATATGATACCCGTCGTCGAGGACACTGCCGGCATGCTTAGCGGCGCGGGCAAGAATTCGGTCTACAAATGGGCAGGCTCGAGCGTGAGCCCGGTGGCCTATCTCAACAACGTGATCGGACAGGTAAAGACCACGCGCAACCTGTTCACGACTTACGCAGACTTCACGTTCTTCGACGGCTTTTATGCGCGCAGCACTTTCAACTACGACCAGACGAGCCAGACGACAAAGAACTATGTGTCGGACTTCGTCGCGGGAAACGTCACCGACCGGTTGAACTCGCCCGGAAAGGATGCGTCGGGTTCCTACCTCGGTTTCACGAAACAGAATTTCGTCACCGAGAACACGCTCAATTTCAACAAGACTTTCCACGAGGATCACACCATCACGGCGGTTGCCGGTCTTTCCTACAGCTACGTTCACCTCGAGAATTTCCAGATCAAGACGGCAGGAGGGTTCGCGAACGACCTGTCCAACACGCTGAGCAATGCGATCCCGAGTACGGCCGGGGTGACCGTCACCGGTACGACGACGGAAGGGAACAATGCCCTGTATTCGTTGTATTCGCGCCTCCAGTACAGCTACCAGGGTAAATACCTGCTGTCGGCCTCGATCCGTACGGACGGTTCGTCGCGGTTCGGCAAACAGAACGAGTTCGGTACTTTCCCGTCGCTATCCGTCGGCTGGCGCGTCTCGCAGGAGAATTTCATGCGCAACGTCGACTTCATCAACGATTTCAAGCTGCGGGCCAGCTGGGGCAAATCCGGCAACAACAATATCGGGGACTACTCCGCGATCCCGACGCTGATGAACGGCAACTATAGTTTTGGCGGAAACACCGCCACTGCGGTCACCGGGCAGATACCCAACGGTTTGCCGAACCCATATTTGCAGTGGGAACTGTCTAACACGTATGATGCCGGTTTTGACGCCATGGTTTGGAAAAGCAGGATCAACATCATTTTCGATGTCTATCAGAAAAAGAACACCAGCCTCCTGCTGACAATCCCGGTGCCCGCAGCGGCCGGCGCGCAATCGAGTCTCC
>DASZYU010000055.1:0-13463 GCA_035545215.1 Puia sp. | reverse complement strand
CTTTCGGCGACCTATGCGGCCGTCAGGACGCATGCTTCGGATGCCCGCGATGCCACGCGCCAGTGGTGGTCGGCTTTCTGGAAACGCAGCTTTGTCTGTATCGGGGGGGACGCCCCGGATGGTTCGCCGCAGTGGCAGGCTGGGCGCAATTACCAGCTCTTCCGGTACATGCTGGGGTGCAACGCCTTTGGAAATTATCCCACGAAGTTCAACGGCGGCCTGTTCACGTTCGATCCGTCGCTGACCGATCCTTCGCTACCCTTCACCCCCGACTACCGGAAATGGAGCGGCGGAACATTTACCGCGCAAAACCAACGACTCGTATACTGGCCGATGATCCGCAGCGGCGATTTCGATCTTCTGGTCCCGCAATTCGAGCTGTACCTGCGTTTGCTGCCCACCGCCGATCTGCGGACCAGGGTCTACTGGGGACACGGCGGCGCCTGCTTCACCGAACAACTCGAGAATTTCGGTCTCCCCAATCCCGCCGAATATGGCTGGGATAGGCCCGCGGACTTCGACAAGGGTCTCGAGTACAATGCCTGGCTCGAATACGAATGGGATACCGTCCTCGAGTTCTGCCTGATGATGCTCGAGACGGAACGCTATACCGGCAGGGACATCCATCGCTGGCTGCCGTTCATCGAAGACTGTCTCCGTTTTTTCGACGAGCACTATCAATACCTCGCGCGGTCGCGCGGTCGCAAGGCGCTGGACGGCGACGGTCATCTCGTGCTCTATCCCGGCTCGGCCGCCGAGACTTACAAGATGGCCTATGACGCTTCTTCCACTATCGCCGGTTTGCACACGGTCCTGACCCGGCTGCTCCAACTGCCGCCGGAATATGCGAACGACAGCACACGCGCCGAATGGACGGGCATGCTGGGCCGGCTGCCGCCAATTTCGTTTCGAACGATGAACGGCCATCCGACCATTGCTCCCGCCCGGCTATGGGAAAGGGTGAACAATACCGAATGCCCGCAGTTGTACCCGGTGTTTCCCTGGGGCCTGTATGGCATCGGGCGACCCGGTCTCGACACGGCGGTCAACACCTACCGGTACGATACCGACGCAATCAAATTCCGCTCGTACGAAGGATGGAAACAGGACGACATCTTCGCGGCAAGACTCGGGCTCACCGACGAGGCGGCAAAATGGACGATCGACAAGCTGCGGGATGGCCCCCATCGCTTCCCCGCCTTCTGGGGACCGGGTTACGACTGGACGCCGGACCACAACTGGGGCGGTTCGGGGATGATCGGGCTGCAGGAAATGCTGTTGCAGACCGACGGAAAAAAGATGTGGTTGTTCCCGGCATGGCCCCGCGCCTGGGACGTACATTTCAAGCTGTATGCCCCCTACTCTACCACCGTCGAAGCCACGCTGAAAAATGGAAGGCTCGTCCAGTTGGACGTGCAGCCCGAACGACGAAAAAAAGACCTGATAAATCTATTGCGATGAAAAGCTATGTGATTGGATCTTTGATCTGCCTTTGCGGCGGCGGGCAAGCAAGGGCCGCAGTTGCCACGCCTCACCAAACCCTCCTGACTGCATCGCCGCGCGACACCACGCGCGACGCCATGCGCGAAACAACACGCGACACCACGCGCGAAACAACACGCGACACCACGAGACCGCACCGACAGGACGAGGCGCTGACCAATACGAGCGAGAGCGGGCATGCGCTCCTCGAAGGCGTCGACATGGGCGATGTGCGGTGGACAACGGGCTTCTGGGCCGACCGTTTTCGCATCTGCAAGGATTCGATGATCCCGCATCTGTGGCGCATCTATCACGACAAACACCTGAGTCACGGTTTCGAGAACTTCCTGATCGCCGCGGGCATCGACACGGGTTCGCACGAGGGCCCGCCTTTTCACGACGGAGACTTTTACAAGCTGCTGGAGGGGATGGCGGCCGTCTACGCGCTCACCAAAGACCCGCGGCTCGACTCGCTGATGGACCGGGCTATCGCGGTGATCGCCGCCTGTCAAAAACCGGATGGGTACCTGTCCACGCCGGCCATCATCGAAGAGCGCAACCATCCCGGCAGCCAAACGGCCTTCCGCGACCGTCTCGACTTCGAGACCTACAACATGGGACACCTCATGACCGCGGCCTGCGTTCACTACCGGGCCACCGGCAAGAAGACGCTTTTGAACGTGGCCATAAGGGCGGCGGATTACCTGGCCGCTTTTTACCGGCGGAGCACGCCGCAGCTCGCGCGCAACGCCATTTGCCCTTCGCACTACATGGGCATCGTCGAGCTATACCGAACCACGCACAACCCGGTCTACCTGCGGCTGGCAAAAGATCTCATCGCGATCCGCGGGATGGTGGACGATGGGACCGACGACAACCAGGACCGGGTACCTTTCCGCGATCAAACGACCGCCATGGGCCATGCGGTCCGCGCCAACTATCTCTACGCGGGCGTCGCGGATGTGGTCGCCGAGACGGGCGACGATTCGCTGTACCGCAATCTGAAGTCTATCTGGCAGGATATCACGCAGCGGAAAATGTACATCACGGGCGGCTGCGGCGCGCTGTATGACGGCGTTTCGCCCGACGCCACTTCGTATCACCCTTCGCGGATACAGGAGGTGCACCAGGCCTATGGCCGCGATTACCAGCTGCCCAACACGACGGCGCACAACGAGACCTGCGCCAACATCGGGAACATGCTCTTCAACTGGCGCATGTTGCTGGTCAGCGGCGATGCGCGCTATGCCGACGTGTTCGAACAGGCGCTGTACAACAGCGTGCTGTCGGGCGTGAGTCTCGACGGCAACGGCTATTTCTATACGAATCCGCTGCGTGTCTCGCGCGACTTCCCCTATACGCTGCGGTGGTCGGGAGACAGGCAGGCGTATATCGCGCTGTCCGATTGCTGTCCGCCGAATCTCGCGCGCACCATCGCCGAGGTGGCCGACTATGCCTATTGCGCGAATGAAAAGGGGCTTTGGGTGAACCTCTATGGCGGCAATACGCTCGATACCCGCCTGTCCGCGGGCGAGATCCGTCTCGAGCAGACGACCGGCTATCCCTGGGACGGCAACGTAAAGCTGACGCTCCGGCAGGCGCCCGCAGGTGCCTTTTCGATCTTTCTGCGTGTGCCGGGTTGGTGCGACAGCGCCGGTTCGGCCGTCGCCGTGAATGGAAAGCGGATCGCGATGCGCCTCCGTCCGGGCACCTATGCGGAAGTTCACCGGTCGTGGAAGCCCGGCGATGTGCTGACGTTGCAATTGCCGATGCGGACCCAGCTCATCGAAAGCAATCCGCTCGTGGAAGAGACCCGCGGGCAGGTGGCGGTGCGGCGCGGACCCGTCGTATATTGTCTGGAGTCCCCCGACCTCCCCGCGGGTGAGCCGGTGTCCGATGTGGCGCTTCCGTGGACGGCCGATCTTCATCCCGTGCCCGTGACCATCGCGAAAAGCCGGATGATGGCGCTCGAAGGGAAGGCCTGGCTGTTGCCGCGGGGTAATGGGAAGCTGTATGAACGGTTGCCCTCCGCGCCTTTCCGGCCGATCGCTGTCCGGCTGATCCCCTATTACGCCTGGGCCAATCGCGGACGATCGGACATGACGGTATGGATGGACCTGGCGCCGGCGAGGTAACGATGCAAGCGCGTTTACGTGTATACATTCGGGTTAGCGATCTCCATGTACCGTTCCGGGTGCTGGACCGTTTTCCAGCCGAACTGCCCGTACAAGCCGTGCGCGTCACGGGTCAGCAGGATCCAGCGCCGCAATCCCTGCAGCTGCGGGTGGTCCATGATCGAGCGCATCAATCGTTTCGAAAGGCCCTTCCCGCGATGCTCCCCGATGACGAATACGTCGCCGAGATAGGCGATGGTCGCATAGTCGGTGATCACCCGCGCAAAACCCACCTGCCGGTCTTCGCAATAGACGCCGAAACACAGCGAGTGTTCGACGGACCGCCGCACGGTCTCATACGGGATATTCAGACACCAATAGGCCCTTGTCGAGAGATAGGCATGAATGAAATCCAGGTCCAGCCTGGTCTTGTCGCAGGAGATGGTGTAGGTGCTTTGCATGGGCGAAATTATTCATTATCTTACCTTCGTGTCGGAAAATTTAAGCCTATTTCCAGAACACTACAGATCGTACTGTTGCTGATCGCCGGACTCCTGTGGAAAACCGGGGTCGGCCAGACCCGGACCATCGTCGGAACGGTGCTGGATTCGTCGTCGCACCAGCCCATCGCGGGGGCAAGCGTCATCGTAGCAAACGGTCACCACGGCGTTTTGACCGACTCCAAAGGACAATTCCATCTCAGCATCGAAAATGGCGTCCGGCGCCTGGTCGTCTCCGCGACAGGCTACCGGTCCGGGACGGTCCCGATCAAAGCGCAGGACGGACAGCCCCTGGTCATCCTGCTGCCGAAGAACTTTACGCTCCTGCAGGATGTCGTCGTCAAAAGCAAACCGGGAAAATACCGGAACAGGAACAACCCGGCGGTCGAGCTGATCCGGAAGGTCATCGCCCACAAACCCGGGAACGCCCCCGGTGCAAATGCCTATGAATCTTTCACGGAATACGAGAAGACCCGCCTGCTGCTCGACAAGGTACCGCATTTCATCGCCGACAACTCGCTGCTGAAAAAATACCATTTCATTTTCGAGAACACGGATACGACGATCCTGCCGGGCCGGACGCTGATCCCTTTCTATATCGAAGAGGTCTCTTCGCAAAACTATCGCCGCAGCCATCCCGGCGCGGACAAAAAGATCGTGCTGGGGCGCAAAAGCGTCGATTTCGGGGAATACCTCGACATGAAGGGCATCAGCGTGACGATCAACCGGCTCTATGAGGACGTCGACATCTACGACAACACGATCGAGGCGTTCACCATGCAGTTCATCAGCCCGATAGCCGACCTCGGTCCGACATTCTATATGTATTTCATCCGCGATACCATCGAGGACCGCGGGGAAAAACTGGTTGAGCTGTATTACACGCCGCGTAACCCGGAAGACCTGCTCTTTCGCGGGACGCTCTACATCACGCTCGACGGGCATTTTGCCGTCCGCAAAGCCGAACTCGGCGTCAGCCAGCACATCAATCTGAATTATGCGCGCGAGTTCCGGATATCGCTGGATTTCGAAAAGGACTCCGCCGGCCGCTATCATCTCGCGACTTCCGATATGCTGGCATTGCTGAGCCCTTTTCCCAATTCATTCGGCATGGTCGGCGAACGAATGGTTTCGATCAGCCGCTATGCGACCGACAGCCTGCCCGACCGGTTGTTCAACGGGCCCGCCATCGACAGCAGCGCCCTCGCCGCGAGGCCGAAGGATAGTTTATTGTTCGCAGCCCGGCCGGTGCCCCTCAGCGTTACGGAAGCGAGGACCTATGCCAACACCGACAGCCTGGTCCGGATGCGGTCCTACCACCGGCTGATGGATTATGCGACGGCGTTCACCGCCGGGTATAAATCGGTGGGGAAGTTCGATGTCGGGCCGATAGGCTCCTTCTGGACCTTCGATCCCGTCGAGGGCCAGCGGCTGAAGTTCGGCGGCAGGACCAGCACGAGGCTAAGCACCAGCTGGTTTGGAGAATCTTATGTCGCCTACGGGTTCAGGGACCAGCGGTGGAAATATTTCCTGAGCGCATCCTATGCGCTCAACCACAAATCGATCTATACCTATCCGCTGCATTTTATCCAGGTCAGTTGGCTGGACGACGCGCGTCCGCTGGGGCAGGAGAATGCTTTTGCCATAGCGAATAATTTCTTCACGTCGTTCAGTCATGGCGACAATTCGAAATGGCTGTACAACCGCATCCTGCGCGCGACCTATATCCGCGAATTCCCGAATCACCTGTCCTGGTCGGTCGGGATGAAGTACTGGCGACAGGCCCCCGCGGGTTCGCTTTATTATATCTACAAGGATCAGGTGGACCAGGCCGACACGCTCCGGCGGATGACCACGGGCGAATTTTCGGCCACGTTGCGCTGGGCGCCGCACGAGCAGTTCCTGCAGAACAAGAACGGGCGGTTCAATATCGTGAACAGGTACCCGATCGTCACGCTGCAGTATGGCAAGGGCATCGAGGGTTTGTTCGGCGGGATGTTCAATTACGAAGCGCTGCACCTGCGTATCTACAAACGCTGTTATATCGCCCCCGCCGGCTATTCCGACGTCCAGTTCGACGCCGGTTGGCTGGGCGGCAATCTGCCGTTCCCGCTGCTGGTCATCCATCCGGGGAACCCCTCCTATTTTTACAGCCAGGGCGCGTACAACCTGATGAATGTGGGAGAATTTGTCAGTGACCATTACGCGGGGCTGAACATCGATCATTTCTTCAACGGCTTTTTTTTCAACAAGGTGCCGGGTTTGAAACGATTGCGGCTGCGGGAGGTCGTTGCCGGCAAGATCCTGTACGGGGGACTCCGCGACGAGAACAACCCCGCCGTCGATCCCGCTCAGATGAAATTTCCCGTCACCAATGGGCTGACGTCCACTTATGCGCTAGGCGCGCGCCCCTACATCGAGGGCAGCGTGGGTATCTACAACATCTTTACCGTCTTCCGCGTCGATCTCGTCAAACGGTTCACCTACCTGGATCATCCGGGCGCCAGCGGTCTTGGCGTGCGGGTCAGTTCAAACTTCAGCTTTTAAAGGACAGCAGGCGAATACGAACCTACTTCGCTGCCGGCTCCTCGTACCGTATCATGACGGGTCCCAGCAGGCCGGCCGGAATCAAATTTCCGTCGGAATGGAAGGGGGCGGCGGTCCAGGTCCTGCGGTTTTCGGGCGCCAGCCGCTCGTCCCCGGTGAGGCGGTTCCGCCAGGTATTCGTGACGACGATGCGCAAGCGATTCGCTCCCGGATGCAAGGCGCGCGTGATATCCGGCCGGCCGGGCGTCCATAGGGTCCCGCAATCGACGCCATTGACCTCGATCGTGGCCATATCGTGCAAGGTTCCCAGGCAGAGCAGAGCGCGGGCATCCGTCTGTTTCCATATGAACGTCGTGGTGTAAACCGCGGGGCCCGAATAATACCGGATCATCGAATCGGGGTGCCTGCTCCAGTCCATGAGCGTATCGAAACGCACAGGCGCCGAAGGGCCGCCATAAGCCGTGTCGAATTGCACCGTCCATGGTCCAGCGATCTTGAGGGGTGGTGGGTTGAACGGCGATGGCAGCCGGCGACCCGATGGCTTACCGGGCCGGCGGAAAACGAGAAAGAATGATCCGTGCGGCGCCATCGTGCAATAAACCTTCGTACGTCCGCCGTCCACCGTCCAATCCAATAGGGTGTCGATGGCGCCGGTGAGCGGGTCCCACCGCTCGGGCACTCGTCCCGTGATACGGACCAGCACCTGTACACGACATGCATACTCGCTTTGATTTGATATGAAATAGATATCCGTTCCACCGGCTATGCGGTGCGTGTAGGTGATCGCCGCGGTATTCCCGCCCATGCCACCGGGCGATCTTTGAAAGACCGGCGCGTGCAAATGCACGTTGAAATCGGGGGCAATGCCGAGACTTCCGAGCGTAGCCCCGTGCCAGGGCCCCCTGACCACACGGCCCTTCCCCACCTGCACGATACCGGGTCCAGCCGGGCCATCCGAACCACGAAGGAGCCGGGAAAATACCGACCGCACGACGCTGTCGCCGGCGGGGCCGTGTTCGAGCGTATTGGAATGATAGTGCGTAGCTGGATCGATCAGCACCGTGGCGCCGGCCCTTACGAGCTCGAGTAACCGCCGGGCCAGCGCCGGGCTAACGGCGCCCGGATCGGGATCCATCGGTGTCGCCCCTGGGAATACGAGCAAGCCGTAGGAAGCGCCACCGGGGAATTCGACGCGGCCGTCGCGAACCGTCGCCAGCCGTATGAGCGCATCCGGGTTGAACGAATCGAAAGCATAGCCATGCAGCGGATCGAGCCAATCGCCGGGATCGGCCATGTTCGCGCTATGCGATACGCCGTTCGGGGATTTCGTAACGGGCTCGCCCTGATTGGCCAACCGTACCTTTTCGCTGGCGATGCGTTCGGGCCCGAACAAACCGGGCAGGGTCGACACGAGTCTTTCGGGCAATACCGCGCGCCGCGGCAATTCTCCCCCCGTGAATACCGCGATATCGGTCACCGGGTGGCCTTGCTGCAACATCCATTGGCAACGCTGCGTGTAATCGATCCAGGGCTTCGCCTGCGGCCACCAGGTCTGGTCCCGCTGGAGATAGGTGCCGACGCCGCCGAGCGTCATGCCGGGTCTTCTGCCCGGGTCGCCGCGCTTCTCGCCGGCGGGGCTATCGCGGACCCAGGGGTTGTGGACAAAGACGTGGAAGACCAGCCGGTTGATGCCCAGCGCATAGTTGCGGTCCTGTAACGGCTTGAGCATTGCCGGCGACTCGTCCCACGCTTCGCGCAGTTCGGTAAAGGCCTCGGCCTGCACCACTTTTTTCCCATAAATATGCGCGCCCGATACGGCGTCGAGGATATCGCTGGGTTTATCGTGCGTGGGACTGCGCAACCAGAATTCGCCCATCGGGATGTCGGTCGATTGATAATGCCGCAGGTCGTCGCTGACAAAGGTCGGCGCGACGCATTCGGCGCTGAACTCGCAGCCGTGCGCATGCGCGAGCCGTGACATGGTGCCGTAAAAATTATCGTTCAGCATATCGGCAATCGTCTGGCGGACGTCGTGCAGAAAAGATTCGCTGCTGTCGGCGGAGCCGACGGGAATACCTGTCATGGTGGGCAACCAGTCGAGGAGGTCGTACCCGCGGCGGCGACGAAATTCCAAAGCGAAGCGCGGCGACCAGTTCTGGCTGCCGCATTCCCAGCTGTCGACATGAAAGATCTTCAAGACCCTCCCCGCCAGTTCGGGTCCCACCTGCCGGAAGACTTCGCCAAACCAGTGCTCGAATTGCAGGTTCACCGCCTCGGGGTTGAGCTTGTCGCATTCCAATCCTTTCCCCCCGCCGCCTGTGGCATTGACATGACCCGTGGAGGTGTGACCGATCCGGAGGATGGTCCAGTGTCCCGGCGGCGCGTTCCAGCGAAGCCGCCCATGGGAATCGACGCTCGCAGTCAGGTCTGCGATGCGGCGCGGATCGATGCACAGCGAATCGGGGAGCCGGTCGCGGGTCGACGGCAGGCTGACGCGCCAGACAGCGCCGCTCTTTCCTTCGAACTGGTTGATCGCCGGCCAGGCCGACAGCCCGATGCCCGTCAGTTTCAGCGAGGGCTTCCATTTGGCTGCGTCCAGGTCTTCGCTGCCGGGTTCGGAACCCGTCTTGTCGTAAATGAACCGGAAGAAGCGCGCCGTAACCGTCCCGATCGAATGGGTGACGTCGGCGTCGCCGTCCTGCCAGCCGTGCCGGGGAGGCGTCAGCCGCCCCAGCGACCGGAAATGCTGTCCGTCGTCACTCACGTAGACCAACAGCCGCTGCGACTGGTAGTTGTTCACGCTGTGGATGACGATGCTGCGGCAGGTGAAAGGCCGGTCGTATGCGTATTGTATCCAGCAGGGTTCGTCGCTTTTGAACGACTCTTTGTTGCCCGGCTCGGCGAGGTACTGGGCTTCGCCCTTGCTGGTGCTGACGCGGGGCTTTGCATCGTCGTCCCAGTCCGCGGGCGTCGGAAAGGCGAGGACCGCGATGTCTTCGTAATAGTTTTCGAGCGACGGCGGCTGCGGAAGGACGAGATCGAGGAGCCGGCCGCCTTCGGCGCCCGTGCGCGTCCAAACGACTTTCTGCATCGACAGGGCAGGCGTGATCCAGGGTCCGCCCGCGACCGCAAAACCGTCGCAGTCGTGCATCGCGAGCCGGAGACCGAGACTGTCGGCCACCTGCATCGCATATCGGACCATCGCCCACCAGCGCGGGCTGAGTTGTTCGGCTGCCGGCGTATAGACGGGCGGGTTGGCAGCGCCCTGGATCGGCATGAGGTAGGCCCCGCCGATGCCGGCGTGTTTCATGGCCGCGAGGTCCGCCCGGATGCCCGCGCGCGAGACGGCCGCCTGCATCCAATACCAGAAGACCCAGGGCCGTGCCGAATCGGGCGGGTGGAGAAAGACTTGCGGGTCCGGCGCCGGCTGCGCCGGCGCCGCATAACTCGCCAGCAAAAAAAGGAATCCGCCTAACCTAGTCGATAGCCGCATATTTGACCGTATAATCTTTATTGTCTTCCAGCGATATCTCATACAGACGCTCGCCTACTTTACGCACCTCCGCCTCCCTGCACACCGGGCGCGTCCTGCTCGGGAAGCGCAGCACCCCTTCGCCGGTCACCGCATGCACCCGGATCTGTCTGCGGTTGCAGGATAAGCCGATATTTCCCCGCGGCGTGGGCACCGTTCCTTCCATCCATTCCAGACCGGCCAGCACGGGCTCGACAGTATAGCGCGCATATCCCGGCGCGGCAGGCCGGATGCCGAGATAGTATTTACCCAGCAGGTAGAGCGGGCTGGCGCCCCACGCATGACAGAGGCTCTTCCCGAAAGGCCGGCCGTACATGGCGTACTGGCGCACGCCTTTTTCCGACGGGTCGTATTTCTCCCAAAACGAGGTGGCGCCGAGCGCAAGCATGCCGCCCCAGTACGCTTTCATCCGGTCCAGCACGCGTCGCTGTTCGCCCATCGCGCAGAGCGCCTCGAGCTCATAGAATTGCATATAAGGTGTCGTGATGTGCTGGATACTGTCATTGAGCAACACGTTCCGCTTCACCTCCTGCCGCTGTAACGAGTCCAGGTAACCGAAGAAGATGCCGAACATATTCGTGTACCGCGTAATGGTCCTGCCCTGTTCGCCGTCTATACGCTGGTGAACGAAGGCCTCGCGCCGCGGGTCCCAGAAATCGGTAAAGAGTTTCGGACGCAGCGTTCCCGCCAGCCGGCCATACCTGTCTGCGCCTTCGGCGTCCCCCGCGATGGCCGCGCACAACCGCATGGTCTCGAGACTCCGGACGAAGACCATCTGTTCGAAACTGAGCTCGCCCTGTTTGGACAGACCGTCGGCCCAATCGATAAAGAGCCAGTCGCCCGGCAAACCCTGCAGCCAGCCGTTGGCATCCCGGCGGCCGAGCACCCAATTCATCAGGCTGACCATCCGCGGGTAACACAACCGGATAAACGCACTGTCACCGGTGTACCGGTAATAGTCATAGATGCCCATGAACCAGTAAAAGCTGTAGTCCATGATCGTATTGATATGACTGGTCACCGGGTCTTTGCCCCGCAGCGCCCAGAGCGTCCGTTTCACCGTGGCGCTGTCGAAGAACAGGTAGTAGTTCATCAGGTAGCTCTGGTAGGCGTCTCCCGACCAGCTCCACCTGTCCCGCTTGATACCGTCGATAAAGAACTCGCGCGTATTGAGATGAAAGGTATAGGCGGCCACGTCCCAGATCCGGTTGATCTCCGGGTCCGAACAACGGAAACTGCCGCGAACCGCGAGCGGCGCATATTCAAACAGCATCGACACCGAGTCGACGTGGATATCGCCGGTCCATTGAACGTTGACGAACCGGAATGCGCGTGAACCCGGCAATAGGGTGTCACCCGTATGCCGTGTCCGTATCCAGAGGCGGTCGAGGACCTCGCAGCTGTCCACCGACAATGCCTCCTGGCGCGATTCGCCATAGTAGAGCGAAACGCCGCCGGTGCCCTGCAGCCCATGGAGATCGATATAGCCGAACGATTCTTTGCCGAAATCGACCAGCAGGCCATGCGCGGTCTTTTCCACCGTGACCGCCGTATGCGGCTCGACGGCGAGATGCCAGTGTGCGGGGTCGCTGCCCGGCAGTTCTTCCGCCGGTACCCACACCGTTCCCGATTTGTCCGAGGTCTTGCCCGAGGCGTCGATCCATTCCTTATCCTCGAAGGTGACGGACCAGCCGGCGTCCGTCCGGAGATACCGTCCGCCGATGAACAACGCGGGCGGCGTCGCCTGGTTATACACCTTGATCTCGATCGTATGACGGCCGGCGGCGAGTTGGAGCCGGGCCGGCGATCCGGAAAGCATTTTACCATCCACCTTGCAATTGTAACGTCCTTCGGCGGACAGCACGGCGTCCTCGGGGCCGGGCAGGTCGATCGTTTTGCGGAAGTCGATGAGGATATAGTGAGTGTCCAGCTTCCAAAACGGCGGGAAAAAAGTCCCGCGTTCGGTGCGCCGGTTCTGCACCTGGTTGCCGAGCCAGATGGCATAGTCCCCGGGATAACCGATCCAGCGGGCAGTGGATGAATCCGCGGCCGCGGGCGGGGCCGGCTCCTGCGCGGACGCGCGATGTCCGTTGAACAGGATATAGAGCACGATCATCACACCCGTGAGCAAACCCCACAACCAACGCACCCGGGCGCTGGGCCGGCCGGCAACCGCCACCATCGGCGCGGCGATAGCCCCGCGGCGATCGGCCAGCGACACGAGCACCGCTGCAATCGCAATAGCGACGAAGATGTAGAACGACAAGAGCAGGAAATGCGGCCACACGGGGTACCGCGATGCAGGGAACACCCAGAGGAACAACACGCCGACGCCGACGCTGAACAGCGTCCCTACGGTCAGCACCCCGTTGATCGCCCGGGCCGTCGTGCCCTTCCACAGGATGCCGAGCAGGAAAGCCACCGACATCGGCGGCGCCAGGAAGCCAAGCACGCTTTGAAAGACGTCGAACAGGTTAAGCCCTTTGATGTTGTCGATCGCCAGTGCCATCAGGACGGACATGAGCGCGCCCGCAATGGTGATGATCCGCCCGATCCGGATGATCTCGCGCGTGGCGGCCTGTGGCCGGTATTTTTTGATATAGATATCCATGGTAAAAACGGTGCTGACGGAATTGAGCGACGAGCCGATATTTCCCACGAGCGCGGCGATGAGCACGACGATGATCAGCCCGCGCAGACCGGTCGGGAAAAGCCGGGTGACGAGCGTCAGATAGGCTTCGTCGGGGTTCGACAAATGCGGATACAGGATGAAGCAGAGTACGCCGGGGATGATGAACAACGGCACGTCGAGGATCTTCAGCCAGCCGATGAAATTGGCGCCGAGCTGTCCTTGCTCCAGATCGCGCGCGCCCAGTACGGACTGCACCATCGACTGTTCGGTGCACCAGAACCAGACGCCCATCACGGGGTAGCCGAGGAGGATCGCCGGCCAGGGATAGTTCCTGTCATGCGCCGGGAGGAACAGGTTCCAGTACGACGCCGGCGTTTTGGCCAATAACGCGCCGACGCCTCCGATCTTCCGGATGCCGATATAGACCAGGAGGGCCGACACCGCGATCAGCAGCAACATCTGGAAGACATTGGTATACGCGATCGCCTTCAGGCCGCCCGCGGCGGTAAAGAAGGTAGCGAGCACGACCATGCTGATGACCGACAGCCACATCGGAAGACCGAGCAATTGGCGCACGAGTACGCCGCCCGCGAACAGACCGAGCGAGAGCCAGGAGATGAGTATCGTGATCAGCGTATACCAGGCGAGGATGGTAC
>DASZYU010000054.1:0-4772 GCA_035545215.1 Puia sp. | reverse complement strand
TGAACGGGAATTATGCCCGCCCGGAGGGTCGCTATTCCGCGCTGATCGTGCTCCGCAATCTCTGGCTGTCCGATGCCAATTACCTCCACGAGGACAAGGTGAAGAATCCCGATCTGCTGGACGACAGAACGCATATCCGGTTGAAAATGGAGGTCTACGCTGTCGCGGACAGCCAGTACATCCCGCTGCTCCGTTTTGACACGCTGCAGACGTACAAAAAGAACAATACGTATAACAATTTGTCTAGTTATTATGCGATCTGGGCAAGGGACCTCGCGGGCATGCTCGGGGACCTGGTGGACAGTTTGTCGGGGCTGGCGGCCGCCAGGATCGCGGGCGGACGGCGTATCCGGTTCGAAGATATCCTGCGCTTCAACCATTCGCGTTTCGACGCGCCGATCGTCCGGGCCGGTGTGCCAGCGGCGGGGGTTTACGCGAGTTTCGACGAATTCAGGAACAATGCCCCCTCCATTCAACATTTCGAGATCAGGGAAGACAACGGCGATCAGCTGTTGTACATCAAGGACGCCGCCGGCGCCTCTTATTACTCCCACGACGCCTGGGGCTATTGCGATGGAAAAAAGCTGTTCATCATGCGGGACGGCATTTTGTATCCGCTGTGGAAAGACGGGAACGGCTATTATTTCGTGAGCAATGCCTACAAGGAAAGTACGCAGAATATCGAATACTTCGACCCGGGGACATCGGCGATCAGGAGTCCCAGCGGAGCGTTCGTTCCGGGTACGCCGGCCGGCTGGTATCCCGCGGGAACGCGAAAGGTCTCAAGCACCGTGCAACGCATCTTCACCGTCGATATGGATTCGGGAAAATCGTACTGATGGGCGGGCTCCGGCCGAAGGCCGGGCAGGTGGCGAATGGGGCCGGGATCCTTCCGGTCGCGGCGGGTGTGTATTCTGCGGTCGCGGGCGGGCGTGTATTCTGCAGTCGCGGGCGGGCGTGTTTTCTGCGGCCGCGGTTTGCCGTTAGTCTTTCGCGATCTTGTCATAGCTCGCGACGAGCCCCTTGATCAGCGAGGAGCTGAACCCCTGGTGTTCCATCTCGTTCAGACCGGCGATCGTGCAGCCCTTGGGCGTGGTGACCTTATCGATCTCCTGTTCGGGGTGGGCGCCTTTTTTCAGGAGCAGCTCGGCCGCTCCTTTCACCGTTTGCGCGGCGATGAGATTGGCGGTCGCCGCGTCGAACCCGATCTCGATACCACCCTGTATGTTGGCGCGGATATAGCGCATCGCAAATGCGGTCCCGCATGCCCCGAGTACGGTGGCGGCGTCCATCAGCTTTTCGTCGATGCGCACGGCCAGGCCCAGTTGGTTGAAGACATCCATCACATACTGGAGGTGCTCCCCGTCGACATTGCGCGTGGCGATACAGGTCATGCTCTCCTGGATGGCAATGGCGGTGTTGGGCATCGCCCGCACGACGGGTACTTTATTGCCGAGGTAGCTGTTGATATGTTCGATGCTGATACCGGTGACAACGGAGACCAGCACCTGCTCCTTGACCCGGAATTCATTTTTCAGCGAAGCGAGGATATCGTCCACCTGGAACGGCTTTACGGCGAGGATCACGAGGTCCGCGTACCGGACGGCCTCTTCGTTCTTATCGCTGACCAGCACGCCTTTTCGCTCGAGCTCATGCAGCGTCTGGATGTTGCGCCTGGTGATGACGATGTGTTTGGGCAGGACGAACCCGCTCTGTATCAACCCTTCGGCGATGGCCGTGCCGAGGTTGCCCCCGCCGATGATGGCGATCTTCTTGTTCATAGATATGCTGCTTTAGCCAGGTAATTCCGGACATAGTCATCGACGCCTTCCTCCAGCGCGTAGAACGCGTCTGTGTATCCCGCCGCCCTCAGCTTGTCCATATTCGCCTGTGTGAAGTATTGGTATTTGTCCCGGATGTCCGCGGGCATATCGATATACCGGATATTGGCCGGGCGGTCCAGCCCTCCGAATGTGGCTTTGACGAGGTCGTCGAAGGAACGCGCGACACCGGTACCGAGATTGTACAGACCCGAAGACGGCCGGTGTTCCATCAGCCAGGTGCACACCCTGACGACGTCTTTGACGTACACGAAATCGCGCAGTTGCCGTCCGTCCTCATAGTCCGGGCGGTGCGATTTGAACAACCGTACGACCCCATCTTTTTCAATCTGATGGAAGGAATGGAAGACCACGCTGGCCATCCTGCCTTTGTGATATTCGTTGGGGCCATACACGTTGAAGAATTTCAGACCGGCCCAGAAGGGCGGCTGGTGCGTGCCGCCCAGCGCAGCCTGTTCCAGTGCCCATTTGTCGAATTCGTTCTTGCTGATGCCGTAGGCATTGAGGGGTTTCAGGTGGCGGACGATGTCATGGCGGTCGTCGTAACCGTATTCGCCGCCACCGTAGGTTGCGGCCGACGACGCGTACACCAATGGGATACCCTGCTCGCTGCAGTAGGTCCACACCTTCCTGGAATACTCGACATTCAAATGCTCGTGTATGGAATAATCGAATTCGGTGGTGTCGGTCCGCGCCCCGATATGATAAAAGGCGCGAACAGCCGGCCGCTCGCGTTCGAGCCAGTCGAAAAAGTTCTCGCGTTCTACCATGACGGAATATTTTTTGCCCTCGAGGTTAGGCGCCTTGTCCGCGCGGCCGAAGGCGTCGACGAGGATAAGATCGGTATGGCCCTGTCCGTTCAGCCAACCGGCAAGACAGCTGCCGATAAAACCGGCGGCGCCGGTCACGACTATATATGCTTTTTCTTCCGTCATAGCTGATCGAGATCCGTTACTGCGGCCATACAATTTTCGAGGCTGTTGTCATAGCTGTCCTTCCAGTCCCCGACCGTTCCCCAATCCTGTCCATCCACCCGGATGTCACCGGCGGTCACCGTACCCAGTTCTTCCACCGGGAAGTTGCCCAGCGCCGTCCTGAAGGCAGCCGTCTGCGATGCCGATACGCTGATCACCACCCTGCTTTGCGATTCGCCGAACCAGTAGGCATCCTTGCGGATCTCCGGGTCCCGGGCCATCACGTCGAAACCCAAACCGCGCGGGAAAGCCGATTCGGCCAGCGTGACGAACAGGCCGCCCTCGCTGACATCGTGCGCGCTGCGCACCAGCCGCCTCCGGATCAAACCCAGGAGCAACTCCTGCAGCCGCGCCTCTTCTTCCAGGTCGAACCAGGGTGCGGGGCTATATTCCACTCCCTGTATCTTGTGCAGGTATTCGGAAGAGCCGATGTCGTTCCGGCTGACGCCCAGAAGGAAGATGCGGTCTCCGGCTTCTTTGAAGTCGAGCGTCATCCTGTCCCCGAGGCGGTCGAGCACTCCGACCATCCCGATCGTCGGCGTCGGGTAGACGGCCCCGTCAGGGCTCTGGTTGTAAAAGCTCACGTTGCCCCCGGTAACGGGTGTGTCCAACCGCCGGCAGGCTTCACCCATGCCTTTGACGGCATGTACGAACTGATAATATACCTCGGGGTCATAGGGGTTGCCGAAATTCAGACAATTGGTCACGCCCAGCGGTTGTCCGCCGCTGCACACGATATTGCGCGCCGCTTCCGCCACCGCGATCATGGCGCCCCGGTAGGGGTCGGCGAATACATACCGGCTGTTGCAATCCGTCGTGACGGCGAGCGCTTTCCCGGCGCTTCGGTCCGGCCCGGCGTTCGATCCGCGCGGCGCTTCACCCCTCCCCTCAGCGTGGTTGGTTTCGGTGCCCTTTATGAGGACGATCGCCGCATCGCTCGGCTCGTTCGTAGAGGCGTTGGCGGCGCCGACCGTGCTGTCGTATTGTACCGCCACCCATCGTTTGGAAGCGATATTCGGTAAGGCGATCAGCTGTTTGGCCACTTTTCGCAGATCGGCGGGCACGCGGACCGAAGCCGCGCTGAAACGCGTGATCTTGTCGAGATAAGCGGGCTCCCGGTATGGGCGGTCATATTGCGGAGCGCCGCCGCCGAGCACCAGCTCATGCGCCGGGATCTCGGCCTCTTTCTGACCGTGCATATAGAATTGTAACAGCCCGTCATCCGTCACTTCGCCGATAGCCGAGGCCGGCAGGTCCCATTTTTCGAAGATGCGGATTACCTCCTGCTCTCTTCCTTTTTGAACGACCATCAGCATCCGCTCCTGGCTTTCGCTCAGCAGCAGTTCCCACGCCTTCATATCGTGCTGGCGGGTCGGCACCTTGTCGAGATCGATCCGCATACCGACCTCGCCCTTGGCGCTCATCTCGGCGGTCGAGCAGATGATGCCGGCCGCGCCCATGTCCTGCATGCCGACGACCGCGCCGGTATGGATGACCTCCAGGCAGGCCTCCAGCAGCTTTTTTTCCTGGAAGGGGTCGCCGACCTGTACGGCGGGCAGTTCTTTCACCGACTCGCCGGTAATATCGGCCGACGCGAAACTGGCGCCGCCGATGCCGTCCTTACCCGTGGCGCTGCCGACAAAGATGACCGGGTTGCCGGTTCCCTTCGCCGTCGCCGAAATGGTCTCGCCGTTCTTCAGGATGCCGACGCTCATGGCGTTGACCAGCGGATTGGTATGATAGCAACCTTCGAAATAGATCTCCCCGCCGACCGTCGGTACGCCGAAACAGTTGCCGTAATGCCCGATGCCGTGCACGACGCCGGACAATAAATGCTGGGTCTTGGCTTCTTTCGGATCGCCGAACCGCAGCGAGTTGAGCGATGCGATCGGCCGTGCGCCCATCGTAAAGATGTCGCGGTGGATGCCTCCGACGCCCGTTGCCGCACCCTGGAACG
>DASZYU010000053.1:0-12542 GCA_035545215.1 Puia sp. | reverse complement strand
GATAGACGCCGGCCACGACCATCGTTGCGGCGTGGATCAGGGCGGACACGGGCGTGGGTCCCTCCATAGCATCCGGCAGCCAGATGTGCAAAGGGAAAAGCGCAGACTTACCGGCTCCCCCGATGAAAACCAGGGTAAGTCCCCAGGACAGCACGGAAAATCCGAGGAAAAGTGTCGAAGCGCCAGCCGGTTGTGGGCGGTAGGCAGCCAGCGAAAGGTTGTCGATGTCGAGCGTGCCGCTATGAAAAGACAGGATCAGGATACCGATAAGAAACCCCAGGTCCGCAAAGCGCGTGACAATAAAGGCCTTTTTTGCGGCCGCGACGGCGCTCGGCCGGTCATAGTAAAACCCGATGAGCAGGTAGGATGAGCATCCAACCAGTTCCCAGAACACATAGGTCTCGAAGAGATTGCCGGCCAGCACGAGACCGAGCATCGAAAACGTGAAAAGGCCGAGGAAGGCGAAATAGGTGGCGAACCGCGGCTCGCTTTTCATATATCCGAGGCTGAACAGATGCACCATCAGCGAGATCAGGCTGACGACGACGATCATGATCACCGTCAGCGGCTCGAGGACGATGCTCATGTCGATCGACAGCCCCCTGTAAAAGGTCAGCCAGGGTGCGTCGAAGACGGTAACGGAGAAAGCGGGCCGGTCTCCCCTTCCGAAGAAGAAACCGTAGGCCGTCCATAGGGCCAGCGCCGCCGACACGAATACCAGGACGGTTCCGATGACGCCTCCAACGTCGCGGAGATATCTCCTTCCGAACAAACCGAGTACGGCAAAACCGAGCAGCGGCAGCAGCGGGATGAGCAGGATATAAGCAGCGTTTGGCATAATGCAATGTTTCAGAATTTCATTTCATCGGCGTCCTCCACATCGATGGAACGAAAGTTCCTGTATAAATTGATGATAATGGCGATCGCTACGGCCGCCTCCGCGGCGGCAATCGCCACGATGAACAGCGTGAAGAACACACCGTCCAGCGCCTCCGGGTACAGGTATCTGTTGAAGGCGACGAAATTGATGTTCACGCTGTTCAGGATCAGTTCGACGGACATGAGCATGGTGATCATATTCCTTCTGGTGAACAGCCCATAGCAGCCGATAAAGAATAGCGCGGTGCTGACAAAGAGAATATGGCCGAGCGGTACCTGACTCATTTGTCACCCGGTTTTATTTTTATGGCAATAACGATGCAAGCGATCATCGCGGCGAGCAGCAATATGCTGATCACTTCGAAAGGAAGGGCATAGCCATGCTCCGACACGCTGAGCAGCTGGGACCCGATGGCGCCCACGGACATGTCCGGAGCATTTTGACCGAACCGGCGGGAAGGAGGAAAGGGATATTGCCGGATCAGCATGCAGGTCAGCACGAACCCGATGCAAACGGCCAATACGGAAAATATTGCCCTGCTGCGGACCGGCGCGGGCAGTTGTTTACCGGTCTGTTGGGTAAGGAAGATCGAAAAAATGATGAGGACGACGATGCCACCGACGTAGACCACGATCTGCACGGCCGCGATGAATTCCATTCCCAGCCAGAAATACAGAGCGGCGATACCGGTCAGCGAAAATAACAGCCAGATGGCCGAGCGGAACAGATGACGCGAAGTGACCGCCAGCAGACCGGTGATCAGGATGAAGGCGGAAATGAGGTAAAAAACGATGGATGACCAGCCCATTATTCGACGCCCTCCCTGATTTTGGAACCCGGTTTATTCAATTTTTTTGTCAGTTTGCTTCGGTCATAGACGCTGTGTTCGAAGTTCTGCGCCATTTTGATCGCGTCCGTCGGGCACGCCTCGATACAAAGATTGCACATGGTGCAAAGTTCCAGGTGGTAGATAAAAGTGTCCAGCGCCTTCTTCTTTTTGCCCTCGGGTGTGGTGTCGAACCTGGTGATGATCTTGATGGTGCCGTTGGGGCAGGCCAGCTCGCAAGCCGTACAGCCCGTACAGGCATGTTCGTTATTTTGGTCATGCAGCATGACCACCTCCCCGCGGAACCGTTCCGGCAGTTTCATTTCGGCCCTGTTATCGGGATATTGCTGGGTAATGACTTCTTTGCGATGGGTGAAATAATAACCCGTCAGCCGCATTCCCTTGACCAGGGACCGTACGCCCTGGTAGACGTCGGATAGATATTTCTTTAAAAATGCCATCCTTTTATTGCAATAAGGGTCATGAGTAATAGATTGATCATGCTGATCGGCAGCAGGTATTTCCATTCCAGGTTGAGCAACTGGTCGATGCGCAGCCGCGGAAACGTCCAACGAAACCACATGAGCACGAAGATCAGGAAAAAGGTCTTCCCTACGAACCAGATCGAGGATGGGATATAGTCCATCACCCGGTTGAACCCTGTCCAGGCGCCGATGTGGAGGGGCATCCAGCCGCCCAGGAACAGCGTGGCGGCGATCGAGCAAACGATAAATATGTTGACGTACTCAGCCAGGAAGAAAAGCGCGAACTTCATTCCCGAATATTCGGTGTGGAAGCCGGCGGTCAGTTCGGATTCCGCCTCGGCGAGATCGAACGGTGCGCGATTGGTCTCTGCCGTCACTGCAATGATGAAGATGATGAAGGCGATGATGGCGGGGATGTGTCCTTTGAACAGCCACCAGCCGTCGCGCTGCGACTCGATGATATCCGATATCCGGAGGCTGCCCGTGAGGACGACGATCGACAGTGCGGCGAAGCCCGCGGATAGTTCGTAGCTCACGATCTGTGCCCCGCTGCGCATGGCGCCCAGTAGCGAGTATTTGTTGTTGCTGGCCCAGCCGGCCATCAGGATACCGATGACAGAAAGCGAGCTGACCGCGGAAACGTACAGAATGCCGATGTTGAGGTCCCATAGCTGAACATTCCGTGCAAAAGCGATCGGTGCGAGGATCAGCATGGCGACCACGATGACCAGGAAGGGTGCGAGGTTGAAGAGGAACTTGTCGGCCCCCTGGGGCGTGAGCCCTTCCTTCATGGCAAGTTTCAGCGTATCGGCGAGCGTTTGGAGACTGCCGCCCGGGCCCACCCGGTTGGGGCCGAGCCGGATCTGCATGTAAGCGGAGACTTTTCTTTCCATCAGCACGAGGACCAGCCCGAGAACGGCGAAAAGACCGATCATGCACAAGCCAACGATGAGCCCTTCGATGACGATCGCCACGCTGGGATTGAAAGTCGTGAAGAGCCATTTGTCGATGGCATGGGTGATTTGTTCAAAGCTGAGCATCGCTATTGGTTTGCCGCCGCGCGCCTGCGGCGCGCGGCGGTGTTGGTTTTATCTGTCGATGTCGGGTATCACGAGATCGAGCGTGCCCATGACCGCCACCAGGTCGCCGATCTTATAGCCCCGGGCCATATGGTCCAATGCCGAAAGATTGGAGAAACCCGGTGACCGGAATTTGATCCGGTAGGGTGTCGTACCCCCCTCGCTGATGATGTACACCCCGAGCTCGCCCCTCGCGGTCTCGACCTTCGAATAGAATTCTCCTTTGGGGAGCTTGAGCACCGCCTTGGTCTTTGCCTGGAACTCGCCATCGGGGATATTGTCGATCAGTTGCTCGATGATCGACAGCGACTCGCGCATCTCCCGCATCCGGACCAGGTAGCGTGCATAACAATCGCCGCCCGTCTCTATCGCTTCCTCAAACTGCAACTGACCATACACTTCATAGGGACTGATCTTCCGGATATCGCAGCTGACGCCGCTGGCCCGCGCGGCGGGACCGGTGCAGCCATAGGAGACAGCGTCTTCGGCAGAGAGAAAGCCAACGCCCTCCATGCGACTTTTAAAGATAATGTTTCCGGTCACGAGTTCGTCGTACTCGCCGATCTTTTCGCGGAAGAACCGGGTGAATTCCTTCACTTTCCGCTGAAAATCAGGATGGATATCCGCCATTACGCCACCGGGGACCATATAGTTCATGGTGAGCCGGGCGCCGCAGGTTTCTTCCATAATATCGTTGATCGCCTCTCTTTCGCGGAAGGCATGGAAAAATGGCGTCAGCGCACCGACGTCCATCGCCATCGCTCCCCACCACAACTGGTGAGAGGCGAGCCGCGTGAGCTCGTCCATGAGCACGCGGATGACCCTGGCCCTCGGAGGCACTTCGATCTGCATCCCTTTTTCGACGCACAGCGCGCAACAGTGATTGTTGATATGCGAGGAAAGGTAATCCATCCGGCTGGTGACGTAGATGAACTGTCTGTAGGACAGGCTTTCGCACATCTTTTCGATACTGCGATGGATATACCCGAGGTGGGGCTCGACCTTTTTGATCGTTTCGCCGCTAAGCGTGACGACCAAATGCAGCACCCCGTGCGTTGACGGATGTTGCGGGCCCAGGTTGACCACCAGTTCCCCTTGTTCGGTCGTGCTTATTTCTTCGATCATGGCATATCCTGTTAAAGTTTGATCATGTTGACCGGGTCTTCGTAGTCCTTGCGCAGCGGCCATCCTTCCCATTCGTCGGTCATGAACAGTCTCCGGAGATCGGGATGTCCGGCAAAGACGATGCCCATGAGATCGAAAGCCTCGCGTTCATGGAATTCGGCTGTTCGCCATATATCGGAAACGGTCCGAACCTCGGGCCGTCCGCGATCCAGTTTTAATTTCACCACCAGCGTATGGCGGTGAACGGTGGATGTCAGGTGGTAGACTACGGTGAAATGCGTTTTCCAGTCGACGGCCGTGAGGCAAAAGAGGTAATCGAAATACAGATCGGCCTCCGAGCGGATATGCCGCGCGAGGTCTTCCCAGAGGGCGGGGTCGATTAGGATGGTCGCCCATTCTGCGCCATCTTCGAAAGTGGCGGACGGAAGCGCCTGGCCCAATCTTGTTTTCAACTCATCTTTCTGCATGGGTATTCCTGATTTTTTCCTGCAGGGTGATCAGCGCGTGCAGCAAGGCCTCGGGTCTTGGCGGGCAGCCCGCTATATAGACGTCCACGGGGATCACATGGTCGGCGCCTTTCACCACCGAATAGGTGTTGTAGAAGAACGGCCCTCCGCTCGTGGCGCAGGCGCCCATGGCAATGACATATTTGGGATCGGCCATCTGGTCATACAAGCGCCGGAGGACAGGGGCCATTTTATTTACGATCGTTCCGGCAATGATGATCACGTCGGCTTGTCTCGGGGTCGCCCTCGCCACTTCGAAGCCGAAACGCGACCAATCGTATTTAGCCGAAGCGGTGGACATCATTTCGATGGCGCAGCACGAAGTCCCGAACACCAACGGCCAGAGCGAGTTCGAACGCGCCCAATTGATCACCTCGTCCAGTTTGGTCAGCAGGATGCCGCCGCCTGCGGTGGGATGCACGTCTCCGGGGAAGGGCCGTACGTTGGGTTGCTGCGCGGCAGGATGCTGCTCGTTGGGTTGCTGTCCCGGTGTATTTTGCCCGCTTACATCCATTTCAATGCCCCCTTTTTATGCGCGTATAAAAGCCCCATGAACAGGATGAAGAGGAAGATGACGATCTCGACGAGCGATGCCATCCCTACCCGCCTGACGGCGATGGCCCAGGGGTACATGAATACGAGCTCTACATCGAAGATGAGGAAGATCAACGCATACAAGTAATAGCCAACATTGAACTGGTTCCACGGTGTGCCGGAGGACGGGATACCGCACTCGTAGGCCTCTCCTTTCGCAGGGTTGCTGCTGCCCTTTACGAAGAAGCGCGAGACGGCTATGCCCCCGGCTGAAAAAGCGACCCCGGCAATGACAAGAACAATGAGCGAAAAGCTTCCCATGGGTGGAGGGTTTTGGCCCGTACAATATAGCGATTTTTTGGTAAATCGATATTTTAGCGGCCCGATGGCCGAACCGTGTACTTTCTAATCTTTCGAGGTTTTTTGGGTCGGGAAGTAGTTGGTGCCCGGATGTTCGAAATGCCGGATGTCGAGCGGAATGGTCCAGCTGAGCTGGCTGCGCACCGGATGTCCGTTCAAAGTGGCCGCGGTAAACTCGCGGGCTTCAGCGGGCAGCCCTTTAACGGATCTGGGGATAGCGATATCGGTGAACCCGTCACCATGGAAAAGGATCCTGTAATTTTCAAGCGTTCCCTTGTCGGAGATCGTCAGTACGTAGGTCATCTGGGCGACGGCCGTAGCGCTCCTCACCTCAGCCGGGATGTCCCGTTCGTCGTACAATAGGTAGAACCCGTATTCCGCGCCGCCTATCTTGAACGCCGGCCGGATGACCGCTGATTCGTCCGCAACGCCGGGTATTTGAAAATCGTCGTGTACGACGGAGAGCGAGTCCTTATCCTGGAAGATGAGGCTGTCGTTGGTGAAGTCATATTGCTGGACCTGTCTGCCATTGTCATCGTAGTAGGTCCACACGCCCGTCTTGTGTCCTTTGCTGTAGGCGCCCTTTACGATCGTCTGTCCGTCGTCATTGATGACGCTGTAGCTGCCGTCCCTGATCTTCCAGTCCGCTTTCAGGACATCGTATACTTCACGAAGGTGGCGGGACAGGTTCTTTTTATTGGTCTGGTGATCCTGGGCGACCAGGAAGAAAGGCGTCATCGATATCAAAAGGGAAAAGAATAATGGTTTCATACGTATGTCATTTTGAGTTTATGATCTTTGCCGCCGAGAAGACGGGTATCAATGAATCCGCGGGTATGGACCGCGCGAGGATGCGGCCATCGGGTCCTACAAGATAGTTAAATGGAAGACTATCGAACCGGAATGTTCTTGCCGCGGGCCCCGACCACATCTTCTCGTCGATCAGTTGCAGCCAGGGATCGCGGAGACTCCGGACTATGTTCAGCCAGTTGTCTTTTTCCGCATCGACCGCGATGCTGATCATCGCCAGTCTGCCCGTATCGGACAGCGACCTTACCTTTTTTTTGGCGATAGCAAACGGCCGGCATTGGTCGCACCAGGTGGACCAGAAATCGACGAGCATGTATTTGCCCGGCTCGGGGCCAATGGTTACTTCGCGCCCCGCCGTATCCGGCAACCGGAGGCGCGGCATGGTGTCGCCCGGCTGCAGTGGGGTCCGGAAAGTCCTCACGAAATCCAGGGTATTCCTAACGAGCGTCTGCACGCCGGAGTGTGATGGAAACCGTTTGGCTGCGCGTTGGATAAATTGTTCGAGGCCGGCGTAGTCGCGTCCGAAATCGACCAGGTTATACGCGAGCAGGAAAAGCGCGGGGTTGCGCGTTGTATCGGCGAAGTTGAAATTGCGGCGGTAGATCTCTCCGAGCAGGCTGTCGATTGCCTGGCGCGAGGAATCATTGAGCCTGGCGGCCACAAGCGCTCTTTCCCGGCGCGCGATCGCCACCTGACCCTGTTGGAATCGCTTCCACTCGTCGCTGGCGGGGGAATTGGCGTAATGGTACTCACCCGTCGTATAATTGCAAAACACGCCTATATCCGAAGAATCGTAGATAAAAGGGATCTCAAAACTGCGTTCCTGCAGCCGGATCCGGTAAATCGAGGGTTCCGAGACCGGCAGCGTGTAGATAAAAGAGTCGCGTCCGTTTCTGCCTGCGCCCGAGTCGAGGACAGAAGAGCTATCGGCATTGAGGCCGACGCGTTCGATGACGAAGTGCCGGTTGAAACCGCCGGTCAGGTGGAACACCACCCGATGTTCGCGCTTGCCGTGACAGCCAACCAGCAGCACGAGGATGGCGGGTGCGATCATCCAAGAAAAGAGCTGTCCGCGGGGACAGCTCTTTGACATACGATTCATTCGGAAAAAATATCTATTTCTTGACGAGTTTTTCATAGAACTGTCTTGTCCATGCGGTCTGTCCTCCGCTGCCGCCATAGCCATAATGCAGCCAGAAGGTCTTGTTAGCGGCATCATAGGTGTTGTTGTACGTGGAAGAGAGCCACGGCGTTGTTCCTGGCGCGTTTGGCGCCGCGGATGAATAATTGACACTGCCAGGATTGTCAGCCGTCATGAAGCCGGAGGCGGACCCGCCAGGCGTTGAGCCGACCGGTGTCCAATTGGTGACTGCACCGCCGGCAGAAGGTACAGTGATCTGAAAATAGTAATTGAGGCTTGCCAGATCGCCCACCGGGAAATAATTACTGCTTTGTCCCGCGGTCGCGATGTCATAGTTATCCTTTATGGCTCTGGGCGAACTGGGGTGGAATACATAACCGGTCGCCGCATATGTACCCGCAAAGGCGTTGTTGGCAAGGAACGAATAGATGGCCGTGCCGAAATTGCTGCTGATGACACCGTAGGACGCCTGGCTGATGGTCAATGGCAGCGCGTAGCTGGCCGTATAATCATAGTCGGTCGCACTGGTATTGATGACTACGCGGACGGTGACCTGGCGGGTGCCCTTGGCGATCGTTGCCGAGGTAGAAAAGCTGTACGTATCCGATGGGGGGATGACATAGCCTGTGCCCTGATCCTGGTTGAACGAATCGAGCGCATTCTGGCTCAAGGCCAGCGTGATCTTGATGTCCTGCGGCGCGACGCTGACTGCGCCGGTGTAGTTCAGGTTCACCGGAAAGCTCCCCGTATCGTTTTGCAGGTCGACGCCGTTGTCGTATTGCGGATAGACGCTGGTATAGGACACGGGTATAGAACTGTTCTGAAATTCCACGACATTGTTCGAGCCTGCCGAAGGAGAAGTATTGTTCGGAGTATCCTTCAGACAGGACATCTGCGCCATGGTGAGGGATGTCAGCAGGAAGATACCTATTCTTTTATGTAGCTGCATATTGAATGATTTTGAATAAAGTGTTGATTTCATTAATGAGCCCAGAATATGAGTGACGAATACGGACTGATGCCGGTGGGCACGTTCTTCGCATTATACGAGTACTCTGAAGCGGGATACAGGATGCGCGTCGGCAGTTTGTCCGGCCGCGAGCTCTGCGACAAAGTGGACGCGAAGGACTTCGTCGGATCCGAGGTAAATGTCGAGCACTTCGGGTAGCCGGTGCGTCTGTATTCGTTCCAACCCTCCTGGCTATTGATGAAATTGAGCGCGATATATTTTTGGGTGACGATGGCCTCGATCTGTTTGTCCGTCGTGTTCGCAAGATCGTAGTTCACGAGGTAGCTGCCTGCGTTGTCCGACATATATTGAGCCGTGTCGGCCTTCACATCCAGCCCCGGGGCTATCGTATGATCGTCCGGCAGCAGGTAGAGATAGTGGAACGATGCCGCTATACCGCTGAGAAAATCGGTCTTTGCGTTCTGGGTCAGGATTCCCCGCACGTCGGCCTCGGCCTGGAGAAAATCGCTTTCGGCTGCCAGCATCAGCGGTTCACCCATGTTCAGTCCCTTCATGATCCCCGGGCAGTTCCCCAGCGAGGAGGTGCTTCCTGAATACCACGCATTGGCGACCGACGGAGCCGAAGGCACCGAGGTCGTACCGACGCCAAGCTGATTGTTGGGTGTCGAAGGGAAATTATAGTATATGACCTGCCCCCTGCCGTTATCCAGCAGGTTGGCGCCGTCGTAAAAAGAGAACACATACGTACACGGCATCCAGGCCCTGTTGCCGGCCGTACCCGCATAGTCCTGCACCCAGGTGTTCCACGAAGGGTTCTGTTGGCCGCTGATCTTGGCATATCCCGGGTTGACGATGGCGTCGGTGCCCAGGAACCCGATATTGTTGTCAAAGGTCTTGTTCGCAAAGGTGACCACTCCCGAAGCGCGGATAATGAGGCGCAACTTCAGGGTCTGTGCAAATTGTTCCCAGGTCGTCATGTTGCCGTGGAACAGCGGGTCTTGCTGCGTGGTCGGAACCGTGACGCCGGACTTGTTCATGGCGGCCGTAATGATCGCGATCGCCGAATCGAGCTGCGTTGCGAGCAACGGATAAATGGTCTTGGCGTCGTCGTATTTGGGCGTAACGGATGAGGCGCCTTTCAATGCGTCGGTATAAGGGATGTTGTTGTAGGTATCGACCAGCAACTGGAAGTCATACACCTTCATGATCCTCGCGATAGCATTGAAATAATCATGAGCGCCCGTCTTATCGGCGACGGCGAAATCCTGCACCGCCTGGAGGTCGTTGAGCGCGTCGTAACTGGACGACCAGAGACCCGAATAGTCGTTCGGTCCGAAATTATAGGTCCAGTTAGAACCAAAGCCGCCGTAGCCGCCGGCGTTCGCCGCATAACCGGCCAATTCGGCCCCGTAGTTGTTGTAGCTGGATGTAATGGAAGCCGAGTAAACGATGGCCTGGGGGAGGATGACCTCCGGCGTGGCTGTCGTTGCGGCGTTAGGGTTCGTATTGATCGCCAGGTATTTTTTGCACGATGAAGCGCAGAGAAGGAAGATCGCTGATATGGAAAGTATTGATAGTTTTTTCATGTTACCCGATTAAAAAGTGATGGAAAGCGTGCCGCCAAAGTACCTCGAAGGCGGAGCCTGCAGATTCGTCAGACCGATGCCATTGCTGGCCTGGCCTGCATCGCTGTACTCCGGATCGGTGTAGATGTTCGATGCCGGCAGCCATTCGAACAGATTCCTGCCTTGTACGGAGATCGTCAGGTTCTTGATGGCCTTGTTGTTGCCAAGCATCTTTGGCGGGAAGGAATAAGAAAGGCTCAGCTGGCGCAATTTCCAGAACGCACCGGAGGTAATGTAGTTGGATGACACACCCATGTTCTCGGTCTGATCCGTCCAGAAACCGTCGTTGCCGTTGCCGTTCTGGATGACCGCGCTCGTGTTCGTGATATACTTGCCGTTGCCTTCATCGATGACCGAATTGGGGAAGATGAAGCGCTGACGGTGATAAGCGACGGTGCGGATGCTCGTACCTGCCCAGTCATAGGTCGGACCGCCCGCGTTGTAAATCTTGTTGCCACCACGGTATTCGAACAGGACGTAGAAATTCCATTGTTTATACCGGACAGATGCATCCAGACCGACGTTGTCCTTGACGGCCGCGCTGCCCAATACCTGCAGGGTCTGGTTGACTTCCGGCAGACCGGTGATCGGATCGACGATGACATGACCCTGATAGCGCTTGTAGTCGGTTCCCATGATAACGGGGAACTGCAGACCCGGAACGGCGTACGCGCCGGTGCCACTGCCATAGGTTGCGATGGGCAGTGTTTGCAGCGAGGGGTTGATCGAAATAACCTTGTTATCCAGATAGGAATACCTGGCGCCGATGGTTGCCGTCCATGATCTCTTTTGCAGAACCGTCAGGTCCAATTTGGTCTCGAGACCCTGGTTGCTGGTCTCGCCCGAATTCAGCAAATAGCTGGAATAGCCGCTGCCCCACGAGATGGCGACCGGCACCGTTTGGTTCGTGGTATGCGTCGAATAGTAGGTGACGCTACCCGAGATCCGGCTGTGGTAGAAAGAGAAATCGATACCACCTTCGTAGCCCTTGGTTATTTCGGGCAGAAGACCGTTTTGCACGACCTGGTTCCCCACGCTGTAACCGGCGACGCCGTTGTAGGGATAGCCATTGGCCTGGTTAAAGGTAGGTTGCAGCCTGTACGCGCCGAAGTCCACGGCGTTGGGGTCCGCGCCCAGGTTGACCTGGCCGACCTGCGACCAACTAGCCCTCAGCTTTAGGTAATCGAGATTCCGCATATCCTTGAGCGCCTGGATGGCGTCCGAGGCCACGAAAGACAATCCGACGGAAGGATAAAAGAAGGAATTGTGCGGAGGGTTCAGGATGGAAACCCAGTCGTTCCTCCCGGTGACCTCGAGAAAGAGATAATTGTTGTAGCCGATCTTGAAATCGCCGTATGCGCCCAGCAGCCGCGATTCGTATGTCTGATCGTTGGCGGTCGGCTGATTGACCGAATTGCTAAGGTTGAACAAACCGGGAACAACCAGACCCGAAACGGAAGCGGAAGTGTTCTGCGAATTGTTTTGGCGGAGCGATCCACCGATCGTCAGGTTGAGATCGATCCTTCCATAGGTCTTTTTCCAGGTGCCGTAAAGGTTGCTCTCCAGGCGCGTGTAATAACTGTTGCCGGAGGTTACCGATCCGGGGATGCTCGATTTCGAACCACCGCTCTCGGAAATTGCGTAGGGTGTGTAGGTGAATTTGTCCGTCCAGGCCAGCGATGAAACGTTGTCCGTGGTCATACCGACGCGCGCGATAAGGTTGAGCGAAGGGATGGGCGCGTAATCCAACTGTACGTTTCCAATGAGGTAGTCGTTCCTGACCTTCTGGCGGTTGTTATCCGCTTCGAAATAGGGGTTCTGGTACCAGGGGTTCTCGAAACCGTTGGGATTGGCGTATTCATTCGTCTTCCAATCTTTGAACATGGTGATGGGGACGTTCGCCGGGATATTCAGCAGGTTGTTGTAGATATCCCCGCCGCCGGTGGTGACGTTGTACCTGTTCTGTGTCCAGCCCAGTGTATAGGTGGTATTGATCTTATCGCTCACCTTCCGGGTACCGTTCAACCGCAGCGTCGCCCTGTTGTAGCGATCGCCGGGCATGACGCCGGAGATGGTGGCGTATTGTCCGGACATGAACAACGTAGAATTATCGTTGCCGGAACTGACGCTGAAATCCGTTTGATTGGTATAGCTCTTTTGCCAGAATTTGCTGCGATCGTCATTCGCTTTGTAAGGGACCT
>DASZYU010000052.1:0-4428 GCA_035545215.1 Puia sp. | reverse complement strand
AAAGGATCGTTACCGCCATTGATACTGTTCTGTCCCTGAATTCTCACCGTCACCCCTCCGCCGGGCAGCCCCGTCGCCTGGGTAATAAACAAACCCGGCACTCTTCCGTCTAACGCCAGCAAAGGATTGTTCACAGGCTGTCTTTCGATTTCCTCCGCACTCACGCTTCCGACATTTCCTATATTCAATCTTTGGGTTGTCGTCCCATACGCGATCACCTGCACCTGGTCCAGCGGACTCGTGCTTCGCTCCAGCAGAATCACGACACCCGCCTGCCCGCTATATTTATACTGCCGCGGCTCAAAGCCCGTGTACGTCACCACGAGGGTCACACCCCCTTCGACCCCCTTTATGACGAACTCCCCCTTCGCATCCGTCGCCGCCCCCCGCTGGGTCCCTTTCACGAGCACGCTCGCCCCGGCAATGGGCGCTCCTGTAGAATCCACTACCCTGCCCCGGATGTCACTCAACACAGGTGCAGAAATCGAACTTCCCAACGGCGGGATCCCGTTCACCCTCCGAACCAGGTCGATCGTGTTGCCCTGAATTTCGTAGGTCAGCGGCTGCCCTTTCAATACGGCGTCCAGCGCCTCGCGCAGCGGCACCGCCTTCAGTTCGACGGTTACCGGTTTCACGCCGGACAGATCCGCGTCGTTATAAAAAGGATGATAGCCCGTCTGCTGCTCGATTGCCCGCAACACCTGCACCAGCGGGGCGGATCGGGCCGAATAGGTGACGGTCTGCGCCCTGCCCGTGGCGCCGACCTGCAGGACGGCTATGAACAGCAAGATCCCCGTCAATTGCATGATTCGAATGGTTTTGGCTGGTTCTCGTCGCGCCATGCGCGAGGCATGGCAAAATGCGCTCAAAAGCATAAATTTGCTTTGGTTTGGGTGATGAAATCAAGAATGTCATTGGCCTGAACAAACCGGGGAAAAGGGTCCAAGCTCGTACCCGGTTTTTTCATTTTTGGACGGCACAGGCCGCGCCACATGCAATAAAGAGGGAAAAGGTTTGCAATCTCTAATTGGAGTAAGGTTTCGCTAAGGGTGTATGACCAACCTGCGGTTCGCTTCGATCGTATAATGGATCCGGTGGTTGGTCAGGATATGCAGTACCTGGTCCAGCGTCATCGACCGGTCCAGCCGTCCGGTGAAGGTTTCTTCGCTCATCTTGCCCTCGTAACGGACGTCTACATTGTACCAGCGCGCCAGCTCGCGCATCAGTTCCTGAAGATCGGTATGCGAAAACGCGAAAAGTCCGTTCTTCCAGGCCATCACCCGCTCGAGATCGACCTGGCCACCCTGCCGGATATCGCCGGCTACCACCGCCTGCTCACCCGGCCGCAGCACCAATTGCCCGCCTGCGCCTGCAACGCGCACCTTTCCGGTGAGCAGCGTCACGCGTAGCGCCGCTTCATCGTTATAAGCATTCACGTTAAAGGAAGTGCCCAACACCTCGACCGTGGTCGTGCCCTTTTTAACGAGGAAAGGTCTGGCCTCATCGGGCGCCACCTCGAAATAGGCTTCCCCTGTGATCTCCACCTGCCGTTCGCCGCCCGTAAAAGCTACCGGATAGCGGATCGAACTCTGCGCATTCAGCCACACCTTTGACCCGTCGCTGAGCAATAGCTGCACGACCGGGCTTCCCCGCGGATTGGTCAGCGTGTTATAAAGCAATTCGCCCGGTCGCTCTTTCTTCAGCTTATAGGCCAACCGGCCATCCGCATCCTTCACGACCTGGACGCTGCCCTGCACCGCCAACGCACCCCTGGCCGTACTATCCAAGACCAATTGCCGCCCCCCGGCAAGGGTAATCGTTGCCAGGCTTCTTTGCGGGGCTGATATATCCGTGGGGGCTGCCGCTGCCGTGGGCGCAGATACGCCTGTATCGCGCTGCGTCTTTACCATCCACCAGGTTCCGATCCCCAACATACCGATCATCACCGCTGCCGCCCAATAGGATTTCCAACCGATTTTCCGAACCACTACCCGCTCTTGCTTTCTGTTCCCGATCGCTTCGTTTCCTTCAGATGAAGACGCCTTCAGCGCGTCCAGCCCCCGGCCCAAGTCACCCATCTCCTCCCAGCTGCCGTCCATCAGGGACAGAAATGCCGGCTCGTTTTCCGGTTCGGCCGCCAGCCCGAACAGCTCCTGCAATTCTTCCTCGCCGATCTGTCCGCGCACAAACCGGTCATAAAGTATTGATATTCGGGGATTGTTTTGCATGCTTGTTTATTCGAAGGACAAAGACCCTTCCCAACCGAAACGCTTGAAACAGCCGGCAGTACTAGTCGACACAAAAAAATAATATAGCCGCCAGATAAGTGCCCTTCCCCTCACGAGAGGCTCGCTAATTCTTTTCCTGTAAGATAAAGGCCAGTAGCAGACAGGCCAGGCCGGTATGATGATGGATATACTGACGGACTGAACGGATAGCCTCTGACATGTGATTGCGTACGGTGTTGCGGGACAGACCCAGGTGGTCGGCAATCTGCTGATAGGACAATTGCTCTTCACGGCTCAAAAGAAAGACCGCCCGTTGTTGTGGCGGCAGCTGCTCGAGTGCCTCCCGGTAAGCGCGCTGCAGCTCTTTTTGCAACAGCGGCTCCGAACCCTGCCGTTCCAGCGCTTCCCGCTGTTCACGGATATGCGACAACAGGCTCCTGTCCCGTGCCGCTTTGCGGTACAGGTCCAGCACCAGATTTTGCACAATTTTCTTTAAGAAAGCCCCCAATTGAGAGTCTGCGGCCAGCATCGATCTACGCTCCCAGAGACGGATGAAGGCCTCCTGCACCACCTCCTCGGCGATCGCGGGGGACTTGGTCAGGTATAGGGCAAAATGATAGATGCGCCGTTCATGCGCATCATAGATCGCGCGAAATGCCGCCTCGCTGCCATCCAATAATTCCCTTAACCATTGTTGCTCAATATGTAGGTCGGTCTCCATGCGGTAGTCAACCACTAAATTAGGCAAATTCCCGGGAATCGCGACTCCCGCAAAACCGAAGCCCCGGCGATCGGGGCGCCAGGGCTGTCGGTAATTGAGCTCAAAGTGTATTGAGCTTAGTCGTTCACTTGCCAGTAACCTTTTCGATGTCGGCCCTCTCCGCCTTCGCCGCCTCTTCCTTGCGCCATTCGGCATCTGTGAGTGAAGGCTTGTATTGAGGCGTCATCCATTTTCCATGTTGATCTTTCTCCCGCACCAATTCAAAACCATAATCTACGCCTTTCATCTTTGCCGGTATCCCATACAGCATCCATTTCGGACAGGCGGAATCCTTCAGATAGTGATCAAAAAACTGCGTAAGTCTGTAGGTGTAGTCCACTTGGTCATCCTTGTGAAGGACGCCATGCGCTTCGTTGTCATACTGCAACATCCAAACTCTTTTTCCCAGCCGCCGTAGGGCCATATAAAATTCCACTCCCTGACGCCATTGAATCTGATTGTCCAGTTTGTTATGCATAATCAACAGAGGAGCGCTTACCTGATCGGCATGTAAAACTGAAGAGTTTTTTAAATACAGATCGGGACGTTCCCAAAGTGACGCACCATAGGCCCCAGGATATCCAATTTCAGCCCCTTGTTGCTTACTCGTTTCTTCTGTAAAACCACATAGCGTCAGGTAACCGCTAACTGCGTCTGTTCCGCCCGAAGCCTCAGCGACTGCTGCAAATATCTTTGAATGCGTCGCAAGGTAACTTGCCTCGAACCCGCCAAAACTATGCCCCTGTACACCCAATTTATTTGCGTCGACCCACGAAAATCCGGTCAGGTATTTCGCAGCAGATTCAACCGCATTTACTACCGACTCCCCGTTTACCTCCCCCGTTTCGCTGGAAATCGTAAAGTGCACGTCGGGCATGAAGACTAGATACCCTCTGCTGACAAACCAAGGCACGTTGATCCTCGCCTCGGCAAATCCGGGATCGGGAAAGCCGTAAACGAGATGAGACAAACCCCTATAAATATAAAATATCAGCGGATATTTGTTCTTCGGATTAAAATTCTCAGGTTTATACAATACACCTTGCGAAGGGCTGCCGCCGGGCAGTTTCCATGTAACCAATTCCGCCTTCAACCAGTTGTAATGCTCCTGTGGTTGCGAATTACTCAAAGGAGAAAAGCTCTTGAAATCCTTTGTTAGAAAATAATTCGGCGCCGCTTCCGCGGTCTCCCGTGTCACGACCCATACTTTCGCGTGTGCCGCCTTCATTGGCTTTATGCTGTGACCAAACTCCTCATCCGGATTTGGAACCTGCGAATATTCATGGTAGTACGTATATGGCCCCATTGTCAATTTTTCCGGATCGCCTTTGTGCCCAATCACCGCGGAAAAAAATCCATTGAATTTGGTCAAAGGATCGAATGCCACAATCAACAAAGGATCGCTGCTATTCAAAGTAACGCGCCTATTAAACATGTCCA
>DASZYU010000051.1:0-11582 GCA_035545215.1 Puia sp. | reverse complement strand
CGTGGGTAGGTACATAGCATAAACCGGGAAGCAACCCGGCCCGCTTTTATGCCGGAACGTCAGACGTGCGTCGGTGAAGGGTGTTGTAGTGCGAACGCCTCTTCGCAAATGCTCATCACCGGCACCGTGCAATGCAGGAGCAGTGTTTTGCTGCGGCTTTTGTGGAACTCCAGCAGACCGTGCTCTTGCGGAAAGACCATCAGCCAATCCGCGTCGTGGTCCGACAGGTATTTTTCTACAGCCTGCGGCACGCTCTTATCGCTCACAAAATGCAGCTGCGGGTCGACCGTGGCCAGCGCTCTTTGCCAACGATAGAGCTCGAACACCTGCTTGGACTCCTTTCTTTCATCGCCCGATCCGACGTGGATAATATCGAATCCGCAGCCGAATAGGTCCTTCAGCTCCTTCAGGAACCGGGCGGTCACCGGCATCTCGCCGGCGATCTCTTTTGCTTCGCAGGCCAGCACGACTTTGCGGATCCTCCGGAATGTGGCTCCGGGAGGAATGACCAGCACCGGGTAGGGAAGACGCCGCGCCGCATCCAGCGCCGGACTGCCATAGAGGACACGCGTGAAAGAACCTTCCGGCGCGCCCATGATCACGGCAAACGGTTGCAGCCGCCGGCAAACCTCGGTGATTTGGAAGTCAACGTTGCCAATCTCCAACAAGGCTTCGATGGTCACCTGCCCATGCGTCCGGTCCCGCAGCTCGCCGGATAGCTTATCGAGCATGGTCTTTCCGGCCTTCACCATGTCTTCTACCACATAACCGGCCACCACGGGCTCGGGCGTCACGACGATCCTGACCACATGCAATAAATGAAGGTCGGCATCGATGGCCAGGGCCATGTCGGCCGCATAATTCGCGGCATCCAGTGAATTACTGGCGCCGTCAACCGGTACGACGAGCGTTCTCATATTTGTTCATTTGTGGCCAAGCTACGACGGCCGGGACCCGCTTTTGATGAGGGTAGTCGGGCCCGGCCATGACCCTCGTCAGTTTTTCGGGCGCAAAATGGTAGTTCCACTTATTGACAATATTGGCCGAACTGCCTTATCTCTACAGTCCTTGAGCGCTTACGCCCGTACCGACGACTCCTCTCCCTACGACTACGGAAAGACCGGCATATAGCTCCCGTCTGAAGGGCGATCACCCAAATCTTTCGTCCGGTGAACAAAAGGAGGTATTTTGTCCATGCCTATCATAAAACGCACATACATCGCACTGTCCACGGTGATCCTTGCCGCCGTTGTGGGCCTGTTGATAATCACCATCCAATACAACTGGTTGTTCAATAACACGTCGGCATGGGTCACTCACACGGTCGCCGTGCAGCAGGAGAACACGCGCGCGCTGGCCAGCCTGCGGAGTTACGAATTGGGAAGGTCCGGTTTGGGCAGTCTCGAAGATCACCTGCAAAACATTCGACGCCTGACAACCGACAATGGCTTACAGCAGGCGAGGATCGATAGCCTGATCCGGCTGATCGATGCACAACCGCGGATCTTCCTGCCCGATCCCGATCCGCCCCCTCATAAGTCCGCCATCGAATCGATCAGGGACCTCATTTTGCGCATGGTAGACGAAGAAGACCGGCTCCTCGTCTGGCGGCAATCCGCCAATGCCCGAAGCTACCGGCTCCAGCGCGACGCGACTATTTCATTGCTCGGGCTCGTATTTGCATTACTCTGCATCAGCACCTGGATCATCCTGTACAATTTCAAACGGCGTAAGACGGCAGAAAAGGACCTCGTCGATTCCCAGCAACAAACCATGAAAGCCCTGTTGCGCGAAAAAGAGCTGAATGAAACGAAGTCCCGTTTCGTGGCGCTGGCGAGCCACGAGTTCAAAACTCCGCTGAGCGTAATCCTTTCTTCCACGAATCTGATCGAGCGATACATTGGTCAGGGCATGGAAGAGCAGCGCAGCCGCCACCTTCGGCGCATCCGGTCGAACGTCGACAACCTCAAAACATTGCTGAACGATTTCCTGTCGGTAGAACGCCTCGAAGTGGGCGGAGTCAGGAATGATCCGGCACTAACCGATACCGTCAAATTGTCCGGCGAGGTGATACAGGACATGGAAGAAGCGTGCAAGGAAGGTCAAAGGTTCGAGATCATCGTTCGCGGTCAACGCCGGCCGGCAATCGTCGATCAACACCTGCTCCGGAATATACTGAACAATCTTCTCAGCAATGCCATCAAGTATTCTCCCAACGGCAGCATCATCGTGTTAACCTTGCAATTCGACGACAACATCATACTCATCCGCGTCGCCGACAACGGCATCGGCATCCCGGCCGGGGAACAGGAACATTTGTTCGAGCGCTTTTTCCGCGCCACGAATACCGGCGGGGTCTCCGGAACCGGACTCGGCCTGAGCATCGTCAAAAAATACCTCGACCTCATGGAAGGGACGATCGCTGTCGAAAGCCGGCCGGGGGCCGGAACCACCGTGACAGTGAGCCTGCCCTACCGGCCTACCGACCGGGATCCCGCGCAAGATCTGGTGCCCGATGCAATGCCCGCATGACGGGGTACTCGGTCAAAAAAGCGATGCGGCACCGGGCGCTGTCCTTTGCCAGCCGTACGAACTCGGCGAAGTCCGCCCGGAATCCGGCATATTCGAATTCCGGATCATGAAAGAGAAGGACCACGTGCGGAGGCGTGAAACAGGCGTGGGCACGCGCCATCCTTAGTACCCGCAGAAGCATCTGACGACCACGCGGCGATGAATCGCTGGCATTCGGGTCATAGGTCCATTCGAGGTCCCATCCGAACACCGTATAGCCATGTGCCGCAAGCGAATCGGCCGCCTCCCGGCCATTGACAATATCATCCGCCCGCCGGTCGCCTACGCGCCAGTAATTCCGGCCAGGCATCCGGGCGATAGCGTGCGGCGGATGCAGCAAAAAACCATTGAAGTCGAAATCCCACAGCACCCCGGCCGCATCTTCATAGTAGTCCCTGTAATGTCCCCACGCATGACTGAAACTGTGATTGCACACCAGGAACAAAGAGTCTGTCTGATACCGCCGGAACAGGGCGAGAGACCGGTCGTTCCGGAGAACCCGGCTCCCGATGAGGAATACATTGAATTTCACGTTTAGGCTGTCGGCCAGGTATTGCAGCGATTCAGAACCTTCGGCCGGCCCGTCATCGCTCGTCAGATAAAGCGTGACCGGCGCAAGGGCGGCCGGAACCGCGGTGGCCTGGCGCCGGGGCGCCCCGACCAACAGGCATAGCAGCAGGAACGCCGCATTACTCCATTGCACAGCTTCCCTATGGTTTGCGCGGCCTTGCATTTCCTCCTCCTGTTGTCGGTTTCGCCGGTCTGGTTGCAGGACTCACGGGTCTTCTTACCGGATTGGCCGGTCTGGTCACCGGGTTCGCGGGTCTGCCCACAGGATTTGTCGGTCTGGCCTGCGGAACCGCGGGTCTGATCACGGGATTTGCCGGTCTGACAATCGGTCTCACCGGCCTGGCGATCGGATTGGCCGGTCTCGTCACCGGGTTGGCTGGCGGCATGACCGCCCCGGCCGGTCTTGCCACGGGATTCATGGGCCTTCCCGCTGCACCGCCCCGCAGTTGCTGAAAATTCTGTATCCGCATCACCCCCCTCGCCCGCTGTTGTTCCTGCCGGTTGAGGTCGCCGATCGTCCGCGTGGAGCGATCATCCAGATCCGTCCAGCGATCTCCATCCCGCCGTTGCCAGGTGCCGGCTGTCGTTTTTCGATAGACCATTCCTTCACGGTCGGAAAAGACGGATTCGCCCCGTGCCCCCGGCGCCAGGTCATGCCGCAAACCGTAGAGATTGTTTCGATGATCGACACTGGCTAGCCGCTGTACATTGCGGTCATAGAGGCCATGTCCGCGGTAATGATGCCAGACATAGGGCGGCCGGTATATCCAGGGGCCCCACCATCCGCCGGTCCAAAAACCCCAGCCTGAGCCTACTCCAATATTGAACCAATCCGGACCGAATGCATAACCTAGCGACCAGCCATACCAGGGATCGTACCAGATGTTGAACCCCCAGGTCCAGGGTCGCGCAAAATAAACGCCACCCCACCAGGGATCGTAATAATAACCGGTGCCGTACACGACAGTAGGCCCGCAGATGAAGTTGCCGAGATAACCCGGCGTGTAACCCATGTAGACATAGTCGGGCGTCACCCCGAAAACGTACACGTACTTGCAGGCATAGACAGGATAGTCGGGCGGTATCCCATCGACGTCCGCCGGCCTTGCATCCGCAACGACCCAGGGACCCGCCGGGCCGTCCGCAACGAACCATACTCCATTATCGACGCAATAATACCGGTGGCGGTACAACAATACCGTAGCAGGCGTATTGACCGCATATTGCAGCTGGGTGCCCCGGATCGTTGCAAACCGGGGCTCGCCGTCATACTCGACTTTCGTCGTGGCGGTCTTGCGGTCGACCGCCGCCGTCTGGGGAATCTGCGCATCCACAACAGCCTCGCGCGCCTCGGCGGTACCGGCAACGCTGGCCAGTACATTGTCTTTCGCAGAGCCCTCCGGTATGCGCGCAAAATCCGCCGGCAACGAATCGGCTGCGACATATTCCCAACCGTCCTGCAAACCCGGTCCTTTGTACCAACGACCCGAGATCAGCAGAAAATAGCACTGCAACTTCGTATCCACGAAAATATCGTTGTTCGTATTCGAAACATATAGCAGGCCAGTGCCTGCGATCGGAACATATTGTGCATCGCCGGTTGTTTGGATCAGTTCGGCAGGGACCGTACTGACGAGGATATCGGCGACCACATCCGAGCCTTCGCGCGCCGAGTCGCTGTGAGGAAGCGACGCACTGTCGGCCCGATCGACGGCCGCTTGCACGGCGGCCATATCCGGCGGGATGGTCGGCGCATAGCTGAACGGTCCTGTCGGCGAGAGCCCCGCATACCAGTGCCGCCCCCCATGCAGGTACCAACTGTTGCCGTGCTTGAGGATCGTATACGGCGTATTCATCACCGCCTCCATCCCTAGCTGTTGGTTCAGCCGGACGCGCGGTTCCCCGTCGATGAACACCAGGATGGAAGGCTTGTCCGCATAGATGATCTTCGGTGGCCGGTTGTTCAGGTTCCGCGAAAGGTTGGGCCCGGCCGTTTGCATGTCGAGCGAGGCGAGCAACTCGTCCAACGACAACACGACGCCTAGGCCCGAGATCCCCGTCGACAGGAAAGGCTTCAGCCGGCGCAACGCCGCGGGATCGATTCCCGGCAGATCGATTCGTTCGACAGTGACCGTATCCATTGCTACCAGCCGCTCGTCCCGGTCCGTCTCCACGGTGGCTCCGGCCTGGTAGGAACCGAAGATGGGCAGCGTCCTGCCGTATTCCAACAGCGAAAAAGCGGCGTGATACCAAAGCGCGTTTCCCGCCAGCGAATCGGGCTGCGGCTGATAAAGCCGGATGACCGATCCATCCGGTGTAGTCAATGTCTGCGGCCAGGGCGTTTGCGCCAGGCCAACCGGCGCCGCCAGGTACAGGACCATCGCTGCTACGAATAGCCGTTTCATATTTCAGGGTATAAAAATGACATTGTTGGCGACCCGCGCATGCGGCTCGGGCCTCTCCGCCCCATATCCCAGGACCACCGCGAGAAAGACTTCGTCCCTCGGATCCAGGTTCAGGGTCGAGACGATACTGGTCTTTTGGACATATTTCGCGAGCCCTACCGGGCAGGAATCGAGGCCCAGCGATCTGGCGGCCAGCATCATATTCTGCGCACACATGCCGAGGTCCAGCGCTGCCCACTCGTTTTTAGTCGGCGCAGCCAGCAGAATGACGACCGGCGCGCCATGGAAGATGGGATCCGCCACCTGCCCGAAGACAGCGGCAAAATGATGCGAGAGCCCTTCCATGCACGTCTGTATCTGTCTCGAAAAGGCCCGGATCGTATCGGGGATCGTCAGCACGTAGAATTTCCAGGGCTGGTGGTTCATATCCGAAGGCGCCATCTTGCCGGCGTCGATCACGCGGCCGACCAGTTCGATCGGCACGGGCCGGTCGAGATATAGCCGGACCGAACGCCTGTCGTAGATCGTTCGCAACGTCTCGTTCAGGATGTCCGTATTTTGTTGAATGATCGTGTCCATTTTGGAAGATTGAGAGGATTCAGGAATGCGCGACGAAAATGGGCACGCTCGTATTGCGCAGTATGCCCGATTCGTAGTCCGGTTCGAAGAACGATGCCAGCAGGCCGTGTCCATACGACCCCATGACGACGATGTCATCCTTTTTCTTCAACAGGTAGCTGAAGAGCGCACCCGCGGCTTCGACGCCGGCGCCGGCCCATTCCACATCGCTGTAGTGCGACCTTAGCCATACCGTCAACCTCGCCTGTTCATCGGCCGACGGCATCTCTTCCTGAAGGGAAATAACCTTTATCCGTTGCGAAGCCAGTTCGGGAAAGAGATAGGCGAACTGCTTGATGGCGAATAACGAAGATTTGCTGCCATCATAACAGAAGACGATATTTCCGATCAGACTGTACGCTTCGGGGGCGATCAACACCGGGCAGGCGGCGTCGTGCAACACCTGCTTGACAAAGCTGCTGGGCGTTCCCTCATCCGCGCTCGAAAAAGTATCGGCGTCGACGATCAGCAGATCGGCAAACCGGCTTTCCATGACGATGTCCTCGGCCGGAACTCCCTTGTCCAGGTAGATAGAGGCAGGAATGCCTTCCTCGGCGGTCAGGGCCCTGAATTCGGCCATCGTCGTCTGGCGCGTTGCTTCACTTACCGGGGACTCGCCGACCGAGCCGATGGCAATGGACGTCACGGTTGCGTCTTCCGTGGTTTCCTGGCCGATCAGGATGGTTCCCGAAGGCGCCAGATCCTCCAGGAGAACAGCCGTCAGTTTCGATTGAGTGAGCCGGGCGAGATGACAGCCGAACAATACGGCCTGTCTGTTGATACCTTCGCTGTCTATGGCGATCAGTATTCTTTCCATAAAATTTTTTTCTAAAGCTATCGATGCCGGCCAGGACAAACTATGATCGCCGTCATTCTCGCGGCTGATCGTGGAAGGGTAAAAAAAATCGCCCGCTTGCGCAGGCGATCCCTGTACCGGATCCATCGCTAAAACACCAGTTCGGGCGATTCGATCAGCAGCTTGTTCTCTACCTTCGTCACACCTTTTGCCGACCACGCGGCCAGTTCGGCGTCGTCCTTTTCCGCAAGCGAACGGACCGTACCCCTCAGGTAGACCGTATTCCCAACCACTTCGATCGCGATCTTGTCCGCATCCACGGATGCCTGCCGTCTGAGTGCCATGTGTATCTTATCGCTGACGTCGGCATAGGTCGGACCGCTCTTCACAACAATAAAGTTATTGACCCGAACGATGCCGGGCAGGTTGCGGATGGCATCCGCCGCCGCCTGTCGCTGGAAATTCCAGTCGCATTCCCCTTCCAGCGTGACGACGCTGTCTTCGACTTTGATCCGGATCTTCTCCTCCTGTACCGCCGTGTGGTATTTCAAGGCATTAACGACCGCAGCGGCGATCTCGTCATCGGTCCTCCGGTAAACCGGCGATACACCGACATGGATCTCTTCTGCCACCGCCTTGACCCCAAGGATCTTCTTGGCGGCCAGTTCCGCGCCGAGTTTCTTGTTATAGCTGTCCACCCTTCCGGATAACGTTACGACGCCATCTTTTACCGATACGCCTATTTCGGCGGCGTTGAGAAATGGCTCCCATTTCAATTGGGCCATTACGTCCTTTTGGATGTCTGCATCTGTTCTCATATAGATGATTTTTTGGTGAAGGAATTGTTTCCCATGAAGGTACGGCCGGCCGCAAGCCGGGCAGAGAACCGCGGTCAGGACAGTATATGAGACTGGTTACCGTCAGCGGGGCGGCTGAAAAAGATCATGCCGCGAACTGATCGTAATCCTGCGATCCGCCCTGTCCCGGTCGCTACCTTTCGGTTAAATCATACAGCCATGCAACGCGTTCAGCTATCCTTCCTCCGGCAGTTTCGCAAAGAACCGATCGAGCTGCCCTGCCAGGATCACCAATACAGGAATACCATCCTCCGGCATTTCTCCTCCACAGGGAAGGAAAGAGGAAGGCTCGAACAGTTCCTCGAACAGACACTCGCCCATTCGACTTTGATCGGTTCGCTGATCGACAAGGTTGAAACCGAAGACCTCCGGACCAGCAAACAGCTCTCCGCGTACGTGGATAAAACGCTCCGACTGTTCGATGGTTTTGCCCGCGAAGAGCCGTACACCGCCCGGTATTACCGGGTCGTTTCGCAGGCCCTCGAAGACCTGCTCGCATCCGTGGATAGCTGCTATAAGGCTTCGCGCGAGCGGGTCCGGCTGCTGAAAGCGATCGTTGCAGCAAAAAGAACACGCCCTTTCGAAGCGGAGGACTTCCGCGATCTGCAGCTCGACCTCCATCAATACCTGGACAGCCTGGCAGCACATTACCAGGGTTTTGTGGAAATACTGGAACAGGAGTCCCAACAGACCGGCAAACTGCAGCTCGCCACGCGCGCCCAGCTGTCCGTCTTCAAACTGCTGAAATTCATCGAAAAGGAGATCAGTGCGGTAGAAGCTACATCCGGCAAGGTCGAAGAGTGGCGCAAACGCTTGCGCAGGCTCGTCGTCGAGGAAACCTACAATTGATACCCGGCACACCCCTTCTTTCCGCCCACGCCGGCACACCCCTTCTTTCCGCCCACGCCGGCGCCGATTTCCGATCGGCGTTCACGAAACGATCCTTCCATCCGCGATCTCGACAATGCGGTCGGCATGCCGGGCGAAGTCCAGGTCATGCGTGACGGCAACGATGGTTTGGCCATTGCGCCGCGACAGTTCCTGGAAAATGTCCAGCACGACCTTCGAATTCATGCTGTCGAGGTTGCCCGTCGGCTCGTCGGCCAGTACCAGTACCGGATCATTGATCAGCGCCCGCGTAATGGCGACGCGCTGCTGTTGGCCGCCCGACAGCTTCCCCGACAATTTGTCCGCAAAAGATTCCATTCCCACCTGTCCCAGCTTTTCAATCGCCCTTGCCCTGATCTCCGCCAGCGGGTACCGGCCCAGTCTCCGGGCAGGAAGCAGCACATTCTCCAGGGCGGTGAATTCCGGCAACAGGTAGTGAAACTGAAACACGAACCCCAACCGCTCGTTCCTGAACCTGGCCAGCTCGTTCTGGCTCTTGCCCGCAACAGTTTTCCCGTCGATAACGATGCTACCCTGAAAATCGGTGTCCATCGTACTGAGCAGGTACAGCAGCGTGGATTTGCCGCTGCCCGACTTTCCGACGAGCGCCACGAACTCGCCTTTTTGTACGCACAGCGTGACATCCCGCAGGACCTGAAAAGGTTCTGGCTCATAGAAGAACTTCTGCAAATGGTTCGTTTCAAGAATTCCACTCATAAAGAGGAGGGTTTAAGCATTTCTCAATATGGCGACCGGATCCATCCGCGCAGCCTTTAACGACGGCGGGAGTCCGGCAAGCGCCGTGGTCAGTACGCCGAATACCAACCCGAACACATAGTACACCGGCCGGAAGAGCACGGGGAAATATTTCCAGGAGATCTCGTCATTGGCCGGGAAAGGCACTCTCGAAAGCATATAGGATAACCCATACCCCAGCAGCATGCCGGTCACGGCCCCGATCAGACCGATGATCACCGACTGCAACAGGAATATCTGGAGGATGTCGTTGCCTTCGAAACCCTGAGCTTTAAGGATCGCAATATCCTTCATTTTGCCGGCGATGGTCATATTCATGATGTTATAGATACCGAAACCAGCAACGACCAGCAGCGTGAGGCTGACCACGTAGGTCAGCATATCCCGGATGTAGGAACCGGCCATGGCGGCAGCATTGGTCGTCTGCCAGTCGTCCGCCTTATACCCGTATTTCCTTCGCATCGCGGCCGCCTCCTGCGGCGCGTACCGGTTATCCTTCAGCTTGATACCGATATCGGTGATATAGCTCCGGTCCTCATTCAACAGCCTCTGCACGCTGGCCAGGCTCACATAGCTCTTCACATTGTCGATGGCCCCGATCCCGATCTGGAACGTCCCGATCAACCGGAAACGCATCGTGCTGCCGCCGGGCGTAGCCAGCGTGACCAGGTCGCCCATGGCGGCATTCAGCTTTTTTGCCAGCCCGCTGCCCATCAGGATGCCATTGGTCGTGGTCAGCAGGTCTTCCGCGCGGCCTTCCCTGATCTTGTGACCCAGATCGTAAAGCCGCGATTCCTGCACGATATCGACACCATCGATGTAACCGTTGATCTGTACAGGCCCATAATTGTAAAATACCTGCGTGCTCAACATCGGGGACACGGCCGTCACGAGCGGGTCCTTCGCGATGTCTTCGCGTATCCCGGCGGCATTCCTGATATTCAGCGTCACTTCCTTCGGTTTGGGATGATGCACGAGCACGACCGCATTCGATGTCTTGAAATAATCGCCTGCTATCGAAACCGAATAGTCCGTCGTGACATCGTTATAGACATGTATGTCGGGCGTCGAAGCCAGCATGGTGTCCGCAATGTATTGGTTGACCCCTTCCATGAAGCTGATCATAAGGATGAACATGGCAATGCCGAAGGTGACACCCAGGATCGCGATCAGCGTCTGTTTTTTCCTGGACAACAGGTGCGTTTTTGCAATATCGAGATCTACGCCTGACATCGTATTTAGTTTTTTGCCGGCAGAAGGACACGCGAGAGACTGTCCAATCCGCCCAACACCTCCACTTCTTCAAGCGTCCGTATCCCGCGCTTCACGGCAACCGTTGTTACACCGCGGCCAAGGAGCACGCGCACGCTGTCATCGGCCACCAGGGCCGCGCGCGGGATCACCAGCGCCCTCGCTTTTTGACGAATGACGATATTGGCCTCCACCGAACTGTGGATGAAAGGCTGACGGACGGAGTCGGCGAACACCGCATCGACGCGGAAGGTCTGGTCGTTCTGATCCATCACGGGGTAGAGACGCGTCACCGTGGCGCGATAGATGGCCTCGCCCGTAACATCGGTCCTGACCAGCACGCGCTGCCCCGTCGCGATCTTATCGATATCCTGCTGATCCACCGCCAGGCGGATGATCCGGCCGGAGGTCTGGCCGAGCAGCGCCAGCATTTCCCCGGCCCGGACGGTCTCTCCATTCTCCTTGAAGGTCTGGAAGACGGTACCGCCGCTCTCGCTGCGGATGGTATAGTGCTCGAGTTCCGTCCTCGCGTTGATCAGTTGGCTACCGGCATCCTTCAATGCCAGTCGCAGTTGATCCAGGGTGCTATGATACCTGGCTTCCGCCGATCGCCGCTGGTTGTCGGATACGACGAAATTGGTATGGGCGATGTCGAGGTTGTTCTGCGTGCCGATGTTCTGCTCCATCAGGTTCCTCAACCGAATATAATACAACGAGTCATTCTGGTATTTTGCCTCGGCGCTCAGCATGGTGAGCCGGAGATCGCTTAACACGCTGGACTCCGGGGAAAGATTCTTCCTGGCGTTGGCAAACCCCGTCTCCGCGGCCTCGACTTTCGCCGCCACACCGTCATTTTGGATCGTATATAGC